>CAYNVK010000096.1:0-9459 GCA_964400395.1 uncultured Lentimicrobiaceae bacterium
GAGTAGGTTTTATGACGTGTGAGGTACCGCCAGGCGGTTATGAAATAGCTTTTTAGCATAGCTTTTTATCTTTATTCGGTTGTTGAAATCTTATGCTTTACTCTGTTCGCAACGACTTAACCGGGTTGGCATAAGCTGCTTTAACCGATTGAAAACTAACTGTGAGCACTGCAATAACCATTACCAATACACCGGCTGCCAGAAACATCCACCATTTCAAATCAATGCGGTACTGATAATCCTGCAACCATTTATGCATTGCCCACCATGCCAGCGGAATGGCCAACAGGAAAGCGATAATCACAAGCCTTAAAAATTCTTTTGAAACCAGTAAAATCAGATCCGGAACTGTTGCTCCAAAAATTTTGCGTATCCCGATTTCTTTAACCCTTTGCTGTGTTATATATGTTGCAAGCCCGAAAAGACCCAGGCAGGCAATCAGTATGGCGATGATGGCGAAAGCTGAAAAAATCTGACCGGTTCGCTGCTCGGCTGCATAAAGCGAAGCAAAATGCTCATCGAGGAAATAATACGAAAACGGAGCCACCGGATTGGCTTTGTCCCATTTGCTTTTAATATCTGCCAGCAGGTTTTGTACATCAGTGGTTTTTATTTTCACGATAAAACCTGTGCGGTAGTTATTACCAAGTTCCAACATTAAGGGAGCAATTTTCTGCTTCACCGAAGCATAATGAAAATCGGACGCAACACCAATCACTTTAAACTCATGCTGACCGGAGGTTACAATGGTTTTACCGATTGGGTCAGTATTTGCCCAACCCAGATCGTTAACTGCTGCCTGGTTAATAATTACAGCAAATGAATCGGTCGGAAATTCCTTTGAAAAATTTCGGCCTTTCAGCATCTGAATTCCCAATGTCGGAAGGTAATCGTAATCGATATGGTAAATATTGGTATGGATTTCGGCGCCGTTTTCGTTAGTCGCTTTATCTTTTGGATAAATCTGGGTGCCATCCATATTGGGATTTCCGGGCACATCAGTTCCCACACTTACATTCAGTATCCGCGAATCTTTCAGCAATTCCTGTTTGAAGGAACTCTGTACATCCCTCGAACCCAATATGTAGGCATCCTGCAGGTAAAGCACCTGTTCCTTGTCGTACCCAAGTTTTTTATTCTGCATAAAGTGCAATTGCTGGTAAACCACCAGGGTAGAGATAATCAGAATGGTGGAAACAGCGAACTGAAAGATTACCAGGCCACTCCGCAACGGGCTTTTATGATTGGTGGAGGTGGATGATGATCCTTTGAGTACAGAAATGATGTTGAACGATGAGAGGAAAAATGCAGGATATATTCCGGAGAATATTCCAACTATCAAACCCAGTGACAGAACCGACAATATAAACGGTATACTGAAGAAGGACCCGAAACTGAGATGTGTTCCGGCCAGCTGATTAAAATAAGGAATCAATGCATACACCAGCGCATAGGTAAAAATGATTGCAATATAAGTGAGCAACACCGACTCAACCAGGAATTGAATCATGAGTTGCTTCTTTTCGGAACCTATCACTTTACGGATACCAACTTCCCTGGCACGTTTCGCGGAAGCTGCCGTTGACAGGTTTGTAAAATTTACACATGCCAGTAGCAGAATAAAAATGGCCAGCGCGCTGAAAATATACACGTATTGAATATCTCCGTTCGCCTCCAGCTCGTACTTGGTGTTGGAATACAGATGGATACGGGTTAGAGGTTCGAGGAAGAACACGAACGTATTCACGCTTTTCTGGGCTTCGGCCATGCTTATACCCACATCGTTTGCAACTTCGGGCACCACATGTTTTTTTACCAGTTCAGGAAATTTTGCTTCCAGTACTTTAGGATCTGCATTTTTATTCAACACGAGGTAAGTGTAGAAACTGACATTGCTCCACGTTTGCGCGGTAAGGTGCATTGATGACATGCTGATAAAAGCATCCTTATGAAAATGCGAATTGTCAGGGATTTTATCAATCAAACCGGTAACTTTGAACATGGAATTGCCCATTGTGAGTTGTTTCCCGATCGGGTTTTCGCTTCCAAAATATTTTGATGCAAAAGCTTTGGTTATTACCATGCTGTTTGGTTCGTTGAGCGCTGTTTTAGCATCACCGGCTAAGTATGGAATCGAAAAAACCTGGAGGAAATTTGAATCGACAACGGCAATATTCGCTTCTTTAAATTCCTTATTGTTGTATTTTACAAATGACTCCCTGAGCGTGAAAAGCCTGGTATAATCCTGAATTTCAGGATATGCATTCTTCATTCCTGCACCTACAGCTATATCTACATTGGTGTAAGTTTCTATAGTACCATTGCCGGTTACATTCAGCTGAACCCTGTATATCTGATCTGCTTTTTCCGGATATTTATCATAACTCAATTCGTTGTAAACGAAAGATGCTATCAACAGGCAGCAGGCCAGTCCCAGAGCTAAACCAAAAACATTTATAAACGAAAATGTTTTGTTTTTTCGCAGGTTACGTAAAGCGATTTTCAGATAGTTTTTAAACATCGTAATTTCTTTTATTCGGGGTTCGTAAGCTCTTTTGTTCTACTCCGTCCGCAATGACTTAACCGGGTTGGCGATGGCCGCTTTTATGGCCTGATAACTAACGGTAAGGATTGCAATCAAAATGGATAATCCTCCGGCCAAAACAAAAACCCACCATTTGATATTAATCCGGTACACAAAATCCTGCAGCCATGTTCCCATAGCCCACCAGGCAATAGGAGTGGCAATTAAGAGCGCGATTAACACCGGCCACACAAACTCTTTTGTAACTAAAGCAGCTATTCCGCTTACCGAAGCACCTAAAACTTTACGGACGCCAATTTCCTTAACCCGCTGCCTGATAATTATGGATGCCATTCCGAATAAACCCATGCAGGACAGAATAATAGCGACCAGCGAAGCAACGGAGAACATTTGCGAGAGCCGTCCTTCGTTTTTATACCAGCGATCGATATTCTCGTTTACAAATGAGCCCTTAAACTCGTCACCGGGTGCAACAATGGCATAGGTGTTTTTTATCAGATCCATGGTAGCGGCCGGATTCTGCGAATTTACCCGCACCAGCAGATAGCTAATTGATTTATTGTTATTCATGGAAATGGTTAACGGCGCAGTTTCCTCATACATGGAATACAGATGAAAGTCGGGGATTACACCTACCACATTCCAGCGAGGTTCGCTGCTGTCGGCAAAAAATGAGAGTCCGATTACATCTTTTTCTGCAAGCTGCTTCGCCATACTTTCGGTAATAATCACCGAATTCATGCTATCGGCAACATAAGCTGTTGAGAAATCCCTTCCGGCTTTCAACGGAATATCAAGCGTTTTCAAAATATCATAATCGGCCTGCATAAAATCTGTTGAAACGGATTTGTCTTTGTATCCGAACCCAAAACTCATCCTGCTGGTACTGCCATCCTGGCCAACTCCAAGATTAACAGTGGAACCCGAAACGCTTACAATTGAAGTCTGTGAAGCAAGTAATGTGCGCATCTTGTTTACAATTTCTTTTCCCTTTTCATCATGTTTGATTGGTACACTAATGAGTGCGGCTGTGTTGTAACCCAGCGGTGCGCTTCGTAAATGCTGAAACTGCTGGTAAATAATGAGAGTGGTGCAAATCAGCACAATTGCAATTACAAACTGAATCACAATCAAGGCGTTGCGGAAAATACCAGGCTTCTTGATCGAAATTTTGCCTTTAAGTATTTCTACCGTTTTCAGCTGCCCCATGATGAATGATGGATATCCTGAAGCAATAAATGAAACAAAAAGGAGTATCAGCAACAGAGCCAGTATGATAATAGGCTGGTACATTAAGGCTGTGTCGAATTTTGCTTCCATGTATTTGTTCAGACCCTTCATCAGGATTACTGTTGTAATGATTCCAAGGCACATTGAGATGCAAACTGTAAACAGGCTTTCGCCCCAAACCTGAAGCCAAACCTGTCGTTTACCCGCTCCAAGACATTTGCGAATGCCGATTTCCTTGGTTCGTGTAAATGAAAGTCCCAGGTTAAGATTTACAAAATTGAAACAGGCTATCAGAATGATAACTGATGCAACCAGCAATAAAATATACAGGAAAGATATGCTCACTGCATCTCCATAATTCAGTTTAGCATTAAAGTGCAGGTCTTTTAAAGGCAACAATCTGAGACCCGAAATATCTCCGTTGGCATTCGGCTTATATCCTTTCTTTTTCAGGTATTCGATATCCGATATATTATGCTTTTTGGTAAACGTACGCAATTGTTTTTCAACGTCAGCCTGCGAAATATTTGGCTGAAGCTGTACAAATACATTGTGATGCTGCCTGTTCCAGTCGTCCTTGGCTTCTGCATAATCCGGATCCAGTTCAGTTCGGGCCAGTACCGAATATTTTAGAGAAGAATTTTCAGGGGCCTCCTCCAATACAGCCGACACTATCAGCGTGTTCCATTTCCCGCCAACCTTAACCTCGATTGGTTTGCCAATAGGCTCTTCTTTGCCGAAAAGATTTCCTGCGGTTTTTTCACTCAGTACAACGTTTCCAACATCAGCCAAAGGATGTTGTGTTGCTCCTTTGATCACCTTAAATGAAAACATGCTGAAAAAATCGTCATCAATTAAAAGGGTCGATTGCTCCAGCTCTTTGTCTTTATATCGTACTTCGCGGCCACGGTTTTTTATCCGGGTTGCCTTTTCAATACCTATTCCTTCTGATTTAAGCGTATTTGCAACAGGGTAACTCATAGAAATACCCGTCTCCAACCCCTGGGGTGCATTGGCAAAGGTGTATACCTCAAAAAGCTTTTCGTTATTTTTATGAAAACTGTCGTACGAAAATTCGCGGTACACCATGGTAATCAGTAGAATACTGCAAGTAAAAGCTACAGCCATACCTACAATATTGATAGCCGAATGCAGCTTGTTTTTCAGCATGTTGCGCCACAGCGTCTTCAGATAGTTTTTAAGCATGATTGTTTCTTTTATTCCGTTCGTAAACTTTTTTATTCTACTCCGTCCGCAATGACTTAACCGGGTTGGCGATGGCCGCTTTTATGGCCTGGAAACTCACGGTGCTTACAGCTATCAGCATAGCCAATATGCCCGAAAACACAAATACTGTCCAGTGAATTTCAATCCTGTAGGCAAATTCCTGCAGCCATTTGTTCATAGCCCACCAGGCGAGGGGGAAGGCAATAAGGCACGAAATGCCAACCAGTTGCAGAAAATCGCGCGAAAGCAATGTAGCCAGTGCCTGTGTGCTTGCGCCCAATACTTTTCGTACGCCGATTTCTTTGGTTCTCCGTTCGGCGGTATATGCGGCTAATCCAAATAATCCAAGGCAGGAAATAAAAATTGCCAGTGCCGAAAAGATTCCTGCCAGTTTCCCGATCAGTGTTTCGGTTTTAAAAATTTTTTCAAATTCAGCATCCACAAATTTGTATTCGAAAGGATAGCCCGGATTATACGATTTTATCACTTTTTCGACAGCAGGAATTGCCGCTGCCAAATCAGTACCCTTATTGAACCTGATGGTCATCCAGTTGGTGTTGGAAGTATCGGCACCCATAATTAATGGCGCCGGCGTTGAGTACATATCGTTGTAAATGAAATCGTTTACAACGCCTACCACCGTTATTTTTCTTCCACCCCAGTCGAGTACCGTTCCGATGATATCCTTTTTATTAATGATTTTGGCCAGGGTTTCATTAATGATGATATTATTGCTATCCGATTGTATATCGGGATAAAAATCGCGGCCGGCTTTCAGTTTCATACCCAGGGTTGAGATATATTCGGGGCTAACGCCTTCAATGGTAATTAGCACCTGTTTATTCGGGTCTTTTCCTTCCCACTGAAAATCGGCGGTATTGCTTCCCAGTTGTATGATACGGCTGTTGCTGAGGCTTGCATTTTGCACTAAGCCGGTGGCCTGCAGGTCGGTTTTAATGGCATTATAATGTTTCCTCATATCGCCCTGAAGGGTGGTGTAAATAAGTTCCTGCTTATTATAGCCCAGGTCGCGGCTTTTTACATGAAGTATTTGCTGGTAAATAATTACAGTGCTGATAATCAGGATTACAGAAATTGAAAACTGCAGTACAACCAGGCCTTTGCGGATGTAACCTGCACTGCCGGCGTTCTTTAGCTTTATTCCTTTCAGGATGTTTACCGGGTTAAAAGACGAAAGATAAAACGCAGGGTAACTTCCGGCTACCATCCCACAAAACAGGGCTATCAGCAGTAAAGCTCCCAGGTGTAAAGGCCGGAAAATATCAACTGATAATTGCTTTTCGACAATCCCGTTGAAAGATGAAAGTGAGAAATATATCAGCAGTATGGCAAGTACAGCCGATATGAGCGATAGAAAAAGTGATTCGCCCAGGAACTGCCCTACCAGTTTGCTTTTGCCTGCGCCCAATACCTTGCGAACACCCACTTCGCGGGCACGCTGCTCGCTGCGGGCGGTCGACAGGTTCATGAAATTGATGCAGGCAATTATTAATATGATACAGGCTATCAGCGCAAACAGGTTTACATACTTAATACGGCCGGGTACTTCATTGCCGTTTTCAAAGCTGTCGTATAGTCTCCACCGGTTCATCGGGTAGATCGACATCTTTGCAATCATGTTCTTATCCTTGCTTTGGATGTAATTGTATAATTTGTTGTTTATTGCCTTTATATCGCTGTTAGGTTGTGTTTCGGCAAAAGTAATTATCCCGTTGCTGCCCCATTGTGTAAGCCAGGTGTTCTGATCTTCAAAAATTTTAAATGGAGCCAGCCATTCAAAACTGAACGAAACATTTTCGGGAAGATCTTTAAAAACGCCGGTTATGATATAATCCTGTTTGTTGTCAACTTTCAGTGTTTTGCCAACCACATGGGCACTCCCGAAAAACTTTTGGGCCATTTTTTCGGAGATCACAAGCGAATGCAATTGCGTAAAGGCATCCTTTGCATTTCCCTCAACAAACTGAAGCTGGAACATGGTCAGGAATGGGGCATCCACGTAATTACCGCGTTCGTAAATGGTTTTATCGCCAAGGCTGAACAGTACATAATCGTCCCAGGTTGAGCGTGCTGTATTTTTAATCCCCGGAATTTCTGATTTAATACCTTTGGCCAGCGGACCCGGTGTAGCATCAAAAGTAAAAGTCTGCCCGTCGTAAGTCTGGCGGTCCTTTATTTTGTATAGGTTGTCGCGGTTGCTGAAGTAATGGTCAAACGTGAGTTCATCTTCAACCCATAACAGTATTAAAGCGGCGCAAGCTATGCCAACGGCAAGTCCGCCAATGTTCAGCATGCTGTATCCTTTGTTTTTCCAGAGGTTGCGGAAGGTTGTTTTCAGATAATTTTTAAACATGGCACTCTTTAACTTAACAGGGATTAAAAACAATGTGGCTTTTTGAAAATACTACTCAGGAAGTTCGTTGATTTCGCCTGCTGATTCATTCTGCACATATTTCTGTACATCGAATTTCAGATAATCGAAATCGGCGGAAGGAAGTTCCTGCTCACTATCGATGCTTGAAACATAATGATTCACATCAAATTTCAGGTATTCGAAATCTGATTCTTCTGGTTTCACTTCAATTTCAGTTTCGGTATAATCAGACACCTTGAATTTCAGATAATCGAAATCTCCTACCTCAGGCATTTCATCATTGTCGGTTTCGGAGGTTAGGAATTCGGAAACATTAAATTTCAGGTAACTGAATTCTGCTGAGGTTTTCGAAACAGGGGCTGCCGATGGTGCAGAAGTGGCCTCGTTATTCACCTCTGTATGCCTGAATTTGACTACAGTTCTATCTGGTTCCGACACGAAATCAGTACTTTTCAGCGAGTTTTCGTGTACTGAAATAAGGATCAGTAAAGCTGCAAAACTTGACATTAACATGGATGAGAATTTCATGGCTTTTAATTTTTGGTACGCTTGGTTTAAATGATATTTGTTTTTAGAAGTCACCCAGTACCGGCAGTTTGATATTGCGATTATACAAGTATGTTTTCGGTAACGGTTTGCCCGTCGAGCATGCGGATGATACGGTGGCTGAATTTTGCGTCGTGTTCGCTGTGGGTAACCATTACAATGGTTGTGCCCTGCTCGTTCAGGTCGGTAAGCAGTTCCATTACTTCGTTTCCATTCGACGAATCGAGGTTACCGGTAGGCTCATCGGCCAGGATCAGTTTTGGGTTGTTAACCACCGCGCGCGCCACGGCTACACGTTGCTGTTGTCCGCCCGAAAGCTGCTGCGGATAGTGGTTGCGGCGGTGCATAATTTTCATTTTATCAAGAACAGCCTCAACTTTGGCTTTACGGTCGGCAGTTTTTACGCCGGTGTATATCAGGGGCAGTTCCACATTTTCGTAAACGGTAAGTTCATCTATGAGGTTAAAACTCTGGAAAACGAAGCCAATGTTGTGCTTGCGCATTTCGGCCCGTTTGCGTTCGTTAAATTTCGATACTTCCACGCCGTTAAAAACAAAGCTGCCGTTGTCGGAGTCGTCCAACAGCCCAAGAATATTCAGTAAGGTCGATTTGCCGCAGCCTGATGGGCCCATAACGGCTACAAATTCTCCTTCTTTAACTTCCATCGACAGTTTGTTCAATGCAATGGTTTCTACCTCTTCGGTACGGTAGATTTTCTCGAGTTCTTTAATTTTTATCATTTCTGGGTATTTTTTAGGGTTTATATTTTTGTGCTATGTGCTTAGTGCTATGTGCTTAGTGCTGTGTGCTTAGTGCTATGTGCTTAGTGCTAGGTGCTTAGTGTTATGTGCTTAGTGCTGTGTGCTTAGTGCTATGTGCTATGTGCTATGTGCTGACTGCTAGGTGCTTAGTGTTATTTGCTGATTGCTCTGTTTGGTGTGTTGTGTATTCTGTGTTTAGTGTTTTGCGTTTTGCGTTTTGTGCAGTGCACTAAGCACTATGCACTGTGCACTATGCACTGGGCACTAAGCACTAAGCACTCAATTTCATTTCTTCAGTACCAGTTCCTGCATATTGCCGTAGTTCTCGTAGCTGCTGGTTATTACTTTGTCGCCTGGTTTCAGCCCTTGTAAAACTTCGTAAAAGTCCGGGTTCTGATTTCCGATTTGTATATCGGTTTTGTAAGCAGTTTTGCCGTCGGAGCTCAGTTTAAAAATCCAGTTTCCGCCGGTTTGCTGGAAAAATCCACCGCGCGGCAGGCGCAAGGCCTGTTTCTCGTCACTCAACGCCAGGCGGATCTGCAGGGTTTGTCCGCGGCGTATACCTTCGGGTACTTTCCCTTCGAACTGCATATCAACCTGGAACCTGCCGTTGGTAACCTGTGTAAACACCTTGCTGATTGATAATTTGTATACTTTGTCGGCAAAAGTAAAGTCGCCCTTCAGGCCCACATAAATGCGCGAAATGTAATGTTCGTCAATGTCAACGCGCACTTTAAAACCACTTAGCACATCAA
>CAYNVK010000097.1:0-9437 GCA_964400395.1 uncultured Lentimicrobiaceae bacterium
CCTTTTTTTTTAATTATGAAAAGAACTTCAAAAGTGGGCTTTTTGCGTTAAAATAACTCAAAATTTCCTTATAATCAGCACTTTACAACAGGTCTTTTATAAAAAAAAGCAGTCCTTTTTGAAAAGGACTGCAAATGTACGCACTTAATTTGATTTACCAAACAAGTGATGAAAATATTTTCATTTTTTTTATTCGCCTCTTTGTTTTTCTTTATGCTTGGCTAGCTGCTTACGTAATGCATCTACAGCAATATCAGTAGCTTCCTCAAAAGATTTGCATTGTTTTTTAGCGAAAAGATCGTTTCCGGGTACCAATAAACGAATCTCAGCAATTTTGTTTTCGTGGTCTTCGTTATTGTTTACCCTGAGCGTTACTTCACTACCGATAATCCCATCATACAAATCCGACAGCTTTTCTACCTTCTCAGTAATGAATGAATCCAACCTCTTATCGGTTTTAAAATGCACTGAATTGATGTTAACTTTCATGAGTCCTCCTTTTGTTTACGCCCTTGGATGGGCCTGTTTGTAGATTAATTTCAGTTTTTCAATCGTGTTATGTGTATAAACCTGGGTCGCAGCCAGGCTCGAATGACCCAACAATTCCTTTATAGCATTCAGCTCGGCTCCCTCATCGAGCATATGAGTTGCAAAAGTATGCCGTAAAACATGTGGGCTAAGTTTACTGTTGGATGCTATTAAGGAAAGGTATCGGTGAACTATGGTATGAACCAGTCGCGGATATACTGGCGCTCCTTTTGTTGTAACAAAAAGCTGGTCTGTATTGTTTCCTGAAGCAGATATTATTTCCGCTAAAAAACTGCTTCTTATATTAAGGTATTCCCCAAGCTGTGAAACCACTGAAGGTCCCATAGGTATTATGCGTTGCTTGTTACGTTTTCCGGTAACTTTAAGCGTGCCGGTTTGCAGGTCAAAGTCATTAAGCTTAATTTGAACCAGTTCGGCCCTGCGTATACCGGTGGCATAAAATAAAGTGAGTATCATCTTATCGCGGCTCCCCTCATAACCTGAAGGAAATGAGATTGACCGGAATAAAGTATCGAGGTTGTCACGGGTAAGGAATACAGGTAGTTGTTTCGAAACACGAGGTGCCACAACTTTAAGCATGGGATTTACCTGGAGGGCTCCCTGCCGTTGACAATACCTGTAAAATGATTTGAGCGTGGAAAGTTTCCGGTTCACCGATCGGGCCGAAATGTTTCGGTCAATCAGCGAAATCAGCCATGAACGAATAATATGATGATCGGCCTGAAGTGGATCAGAAATGGAATATTGTGACAATAAGTACCCGGTAAAATCATCCAGATCGGTATGATATGCCAAAATGGTATGCGCCGAAAAACGCTTTTCAAAAGTAAGGTAGTCTATGTATTTGTCCTTCAGCATCCCTCAAAATAAAACAGGAAGTAACCTTTGCCCCTCAAGTATTGTACTAACTAACGTTAAAAGTACAACAATAGTATGAGAAATGCAAGTATTACTTCCTGCTTCCCGGAAAAAATTCCGGACTGATTACAATTCCTGCTGCTGCTGAAGCTGTTGGATGTAAATAGCGTGACGAATCTCTTCGCGACGAACGATAGACGGTTTTGTAAATTTCTGGCGGTTACGCAGTTCTTTAACAACACCGGTTTTTTCGAATTTACGTTTCAATTTCTTCAGCGAGCGGTCAATGCTTTCGCCTTCTTTTACAGGAACAATGATCATAATGGATAAACTTCCTTTCGGTTAAGTGATTAATTAATTGATTTTAAGGGGTGCAAAATTAGTAAATATTTCAGAATAAATGCATAAGAGCATAATTTATTTCATAATTATTCGCCCTTTTTGTACGTGATTTTAAGAGCAGCTTATCAGATTTCTTTGCGGAATACCCTGAAACGCTGAAGTATCGGGATATTAAGACGTTCAACTTCGGCCCTCATCTTCAGGTTATTCTCAAGTATGAGGTGCGTTGAAAGTTCTTTAAAGTCGGCTTTACGTGCTGATTCAAGCAAGCTCAGCCCCATTACAAGCTCTATGCCGGTACCCTGAAAATCGCGGTGAACGGCGCCAAGCATAATATCCAGTTGCCTGGTTTTTCGCGTGGCAAGCAAAATCCGGAAAATACCAAAAGGAAATAAATAGCCTTTTGATTTCTGTATGCCCACGGTGAGGTTTGGAATCCCTATGATGAATGCAATAATTTCGCCGGCTTTTTCAACCACTTTAACAAAACGGGGATCGATGATTGGCAGGTAACGGGATGCAAATTCATGTATTTCGGTTTCGGACATAGGTACAAAGCCGTACAAATGATCGTATGTTTTATTTACAAGCTCCAGCACCGGAACGATATAAGGCTTGAGTTGCTTTCGAGAGGTAAATTCGACCAGTTTAATACTGTTGTTATAATTGGACCGCTGAACTATGCGATAATACAGTTCGGGCATCGCAAGGTTAACCGGGAATTTATAGATAAGGCAATCTATCTCTTTAACAAAACCCTCATTTTCCACCAACTTAACAATATAGGGCGGGTTACATGCTGCATCAATCAGGGGCATGTGTTCAAAACCTTCAACGAGGAGTCCCTGAATGTCCTTATCCGAAAACCCATATGGGCCTACAAGCAGCGAGATATCTTTTTTCTGAGCCCACTCCTTTATAAATACAAACAATGCATGGGCAACTTCCTGGTTATCGATGCAATCGAAATAGCCAAACCTTGCTTTATTCTCATTCCGGAGTTTGTTGTAGGTTTTATGAATAATGCCCATGATCCGGCCAACCGGTTTATTATCGAGCATAGCAAGCGCCATAATGGTATCGCAAGCATCAAACTGGTGGTTTTTCTTAGGATTAAAGAAATTCCAGTCATCGAAATAAATTGTCGGCATCCAGTTGGGCTCCTTTTGGTGCAACTTAGCCGGCAAATGAATAAATGTACGCAGCAGCTTACGCGATGTTACCTCAACTATTTTTATTTCCATGGTTCTATTCATTAATAGAATGTTATCAAACCCAAAAATCCGGAATCGATTTTTTTATTTCAATTTCATTTCCGAACTACCCGGTTCGGCATATAAAACAGTATAACCACGAGAACAGCATACAGGCCCGATGCCACCGTTGACTATTAAAGCGATTTCTGGTACACACGGAATTTTTTGATCATGAAAGCGCCAAACCGCTTGAATTCATTCGACATATCGTCATTTTCCTCCATAACAACATGGGTATCGACGCTTTCCATACCCCTGCGCATTGCTTCCTTAATGGTAGTCATGGAGAGGTAAATATTCAGGCCCTGCTTCTGGTACTCAGGTATTACAGCTCCAATCATCAGGTTAACTGATTTGGCCGTTTTCATAGCCCTGAGAATATGAAATAATCCGAACGGGAGCAACCGTCCTTTTGCTTTTTGCAACCCTTTGTACATGTTAGGCATGCTGATTACGAAAGCAATTACCTTATCATCCTTTACAACTACATTTACAAATTCAAGATCAATAACAGGCAGGTATTTTTTTGCCAATTCCTGCATCTCGGTTTCATCCATCGGGGCAAACCCGTAAATATCCACGAATGATTCGTTCATAGCCCTGAATATAGGGACAATCCATGGCTTAACTTCCTTTTTACTTTTGAATTTCAGGAACTGCAGATCGGTACGTGAAGTTACCCTTTCGAATATTTTCTGCATCACATCGGGCAGCGGATTCGACAAGGGATATCTATAGATAACGCAATCCAGTTCTTTGGTATAACCCTCGGCTTCAACAAGTTTAGGCAAGTATTCAAAATTGCAGGCGCTGTCGATAACGGGTTCATATTCAAAACCTTCGATCAGCAAACCCTGGGGCTCACGATCGGAGAATCCGAATGGGCCAATAACTCTTGTCATTCCTTTTTCGCGTCCCCATTTTTCAATTTCTGCAATAAGTGCATGGGCCACTTCCTGGTCGTTGTAGGTTTCGATAAAAGCGAAGCGGGCATTTTTAACACCCATCATTTCGTTATGCTGCCGGTTTATAATTCCCATAATACGCCCTACGGCAACACCATCCTTGTAAGCAAGTATTAACCGGTGATCGCAAACATTAAACGAATGGTTTTTAATTGGATTGAAAAAGACCTTTTCGTCCATATACAACGGGGGCAGCCAATCCTTGTGATCCTTATGGATTTTTGCAGGCAGATATATAAATTCTTTAAATTCCTTTTTTGTTGAAACATCTTTCAGCGTTAACTCCATATGAGGTCTTTTGATCGTGATTGAAAATAAACTTTTCAGAAGTAATTGATATTGATTTTACGAGGTTAATCCGATAAACTGCTTATAAACTGAACTTTATCTGCGGGAGTATTCACCCAAGGTGTATTGTGACCTGGCATTTACAGGTATCCCTGTTCAGCAATTAACCAGTCGCAATATTAACAAATTATTACTTTGGAGCAGGACTTTTTGCCTTAAAATCAGGCGAAGTATCAATAAATAAATTTATATCAATCTGATTTTATGATATTTGACAATTATTTTTGGACGAATAAAAACAACTTCTGAATATTTTGTTTATAAAGTATACTTTTGCACCTTAACATATATCGATTTCTACATGAACATACAATACGTAGGCGAACACATCATGGCCGGTAACCTGGGCCGCTTATTCATCTGGATCAGTTTCATTTCATTGATATTATCTATATCCCTGTATGTACTTTCGCTCAGGAATAAAGATAAAGCCGCTTTTTACACAAAACTGGCCGGAAACACCTTCTGGCTCCATTTCATCAGCCTTTTGGGCGGAATAGGAGCATTATATTACCTGATAGCAAACCATTGCTTCGAATACTCATACGTATGGCAATATTCATCGCACGATATGCCTCTGAAATATATAGTTTCATGTTTCTGGGCAGGGCAGGAAGGATCGTACCTGGTGTGGGCATTCTGGCAAGGCATAATAGGGTTAATATTACTCCGCACTGCCAAAGATTGGAAAAACTGGGTAATGCCGGTATTTGCAACAGGGCAGTTCTTCCTCGTTTCGATGGTACTTGGATTGAAACTGGGTGGTTTTCATGTGGGTGGCAGCCCGTTCGGACTCCTCAGGGATATGCCGCAGAACATGGGCGAGGAGCTTTTTAAACAAGCGAATTACCTCGATTTCCTGGTAGACGGCAACGGCTTGAATCCTTTGCTCGAAAATATCTGGATGATTATTCACCCGCCATCACTTTTCCTTGGATATGCCGTGGTGCTGGTACCTTTCAGCTTTGCCATTGCATCGATGTGGCGCAAGGAGTATCATTCGTGGCTTAAACCTGCCATTCCCTGGACCATAGCAGCTATACTGGCTCTTGGAAACGGAATTATCCTGGGTGGTCGCTGGGCTTACGAATCGCTGACTTTTGGCGGTTTCTGGGCATGGGATCCGGTTGAAAACGCTTCGCTGGTTCCCTGGTTGCTTATGGTAGCTACCCTCCACAGCATGATCATTGCAAGGAAAAGGTTCAATACCTATGCCACAACCTATTTCTTCACCATATTGGGCTGGTTTTTCGTAATGTACGCAACCTACCTCACCCGTAGTGGGGTATTGGGCGAAACATCGGTACACTCATTCGGCGAAAATGCACTTTCGGGCCAGATGATTATATTTACAGCCCTGTACCTGCTGATTCCGCTTTATATGCTGATCAGACTGAAAAAGCACTTCCCCAAAAAGGATAACGATGAAGTGATGACACGCGAGTTCTGGATGCTTATCGGGGCCATTGTGGTGCTGATTTCCGCTTTCCAGATCACTGCTACTACTTCCATCCCGGTTTTTAATAAGCTTTTCGGAACCGAGATTGCTCCTCCTATTGATAATGTAAATTTCTACAACACCTGGCAGATGCCTTTTGCCATTGTAATAGCATTGGGTATAGCCATAAGCCAGTATCTCTGGTATGGTAAAAACGATTTAAAACAATTTACAAAAAAGATTTTAATTGCCTCAGGTATTTCACTGGTGCTCACCATATTGATTGCCATTGGCGATCATGTTACAGGCGCAAGCCGGATTGTACTGCTATTCAGCATATTGCTTGCAACAGTGGTATCAATTGACTTTGTAATTCATTACCTGAAGAAAACCAGCAACGTAGGCGGCGCTTTTACGCACATAGGATTTACGCTCTTCCTGCTGGGTGTGGTGTTGGCTTTCAGTAATTCGCAGATCATTTCGAAAAACACATCAGGTTTCGACCTGGGCAAGGAAGCTGATAACCGCGAAAACCTGGTACTGATGAAAGGCGTTGGCCAACCCATGGGCAAATATATGGTTACTTATTCCGATGCCGTTACCAAGGGGCGGGAGACCTTTTATAAAGTCGATTTTGTAAAAATGAAAGATGCCGGAACCGGTAAAGTTGACTTCTCGGTGCATCCGTCATTAAATGTAAATACCCGCATGGGCAATGTTTACAATCCGGATACAAAACATTTTATCGACAAGGATATTTATACGTATCTCAGTTTTGCACAGCAGAGCAACGGAGTTGCTGATGCCGATGGTTTCAGTAAAAGTGGTGAAGAGTCTATGAACGTGCACGACACCCTGATAATTTCGCGTAGTTTCGTGATCCTTGATGATGTAAAAACCACCATGGTGAATGACGATGTAAACAATGCCAGTATCACAGCCATGTTCAAGATTATAAGCATGCAACAAGGGCAGTTGGAAACTGAAATCAAATACGAAATTGTAAATGGCGAGCTCAAAAGAACCGACGGAATTATTGATCCGCTGAAAGTAAAACTCCGGTTCGAAGGTGTAGCTCCCGACTCGAAAGCCATACATGTTGGCATTTATGAAAAGCAGCAGGATTACATTGTAATGAAAGCCATTATCTTCCCGTTTATGGGCGTGCTCTGGCTGGGAATAGTTGTGATGTTCAGCGGGTTAACCTATGCTATCATGCGTCGCACCATGGGCAAAAATAAAGATACCGAAAACAAAGCATAATACTACAAAACCGGTATTATAGCGGAACACATGCAAAAAAGCATCAATACAATCAGTTTTGCCGGCTCAGGTAATGTTGCCTGGCACCTGGCAAACGGGCTGAAAGCAAGCGGATTCAGTATAAGCAGGATCTGGAGCCGCGATATTGCAAATGCCCGCCTGCTTGCCGATACCTGCGGGGCACAAGCCTGTGCTGAATTATCAGCACTACAGGAACAAACTGACCTTATCATTATCGCTACGGCCGACAATGCCATTGCCGAAATTGCACCCGCTATCGGAAGTTTCGGGGGCATTGTAGTGCACACAGCCGGTTCGGTGCCTATGGATATTCTGGCTGATTATGCTGACAATTTCGGGGTGTTGTACCCTTTGCAGACTTTTTCGAAAGGAGTTCCTGTCGATTTGAGTACAGTTCCATTTTTCACCGAAGCCTCATCGGAAGCAGTACTACATGCATTGAACCAGGTTGCCCGAAGCCTTTCGTTAAAAGTACATACTATCGACAGCCGGCAACGGTTGATGCTTCATATCGCGGCTGTATTTGCAGGCAACTACAGCAACCTGATGTACATTATCAGTAACGAATTATTGGTCGGCTCAAACCTGCCTGCTGATGCATTGCATCCGCTCATCCTCGAAACCGCCCGAAAAGCGGCAAGTGGTAATCCAAAAGCCATGCAAACCGGGCCGGCGCGACGTAATGACACCTTTACATTGGAAAAACATCTTACGGCGCTTGCATCAATACCCGAATATGCTGAACTTTACAAACTCTTAGCCAGCATTATTACTAAAAAATTCAATAAGCCAATTTAAATCTCAGCATGTCGAACTACAAGGAAAAGCTATTAAAAGTAAACGCATTTGTTTTTGATTACGACGGGGTTCTTTCGGATGGATATGTTCTGATAACCAGCAACGGGGATGCACTTCGCACTGCAAATGTTAAGGATGGGTATGCCATGCAGCTGGCCATCAAAAAAAATTACCGGATCGTAATTATTTCGGGCGGCTATTCCGAATCGATGAAAATACGACTCGAAAGCCTGAAAATTTCAGATATTTTCCTGGGTGTTGACAAGAAAATTGATGTCTACAACCGGTACCTTGAAACACACAAGCTGTTGCCCGAAAATATCCTGTACATGGGCGACGATATTCCCGATTATGAAATTATGCTCAACGCGGGTGTTCCAACCTGTCCGGCTGATGCGGTGGAGGAAATAAAGCGGGTGGCAACGTATATTTCGCACCAGCCGGGCGGCCATGGCTGTGTGCGCGATGTAATTGAGCAAGTGCTGAAAGTGCAGGGAAAATGGATGAATGACGATGCTTATCATTGGTAGCCAAAGGAGAAGGGAGAGTGGCGAAGGGCGAGGGGTGAAAGGTTAAAGGAGAAAGGTTAAAGGTTAAAGGTTAAAGGTAAAAAAGAAAAGGGGAAAGTACAGTATTCAATTCTTAATGAGTAAAGGTAATTTTTAGATGCGGACAATCGTAAACATGCTGAGGATACCGAACCTGCTGATTATTGCTTTTACCTTATTGCTTATCCGGTATTTTCTGTTTATCCCGGTGTATGCTTCGGCAGGAATAATACCTGCAACTACTGATCTGCAATACCGGCTCATGATTATAGCCACAATGCTGATTGCAGCGGCCGGATATATCAGCAACGATTATTTTGATGTGATTGCCGATCGCGTGAACAAACCGGCTAAGCAATACATCGGCCCCCGGATTTCAGGAACAACTGCCCTGGCATATGCATTCATACTAAGTACAGGTTCGGTTGCCATTGCTGCATGGCTTGCAGTAAGTTTGCAAAATTTAATTCCCTTGTTCATCCTGGCAACTGCACTCGCGGTGGCCTGGTGGTATGCAATCCATTTAAAAAAGAGTCTTCTCTGGGGCAATATCGCCGTTTCGTGTATGTCGGCCGGCACCATAGCTATGGCATGGCTGATAGAACTTACCGGCAGTAATTTACCCGGCCAGGAGTCTGCAGTTATTTCACGTATTGTAATTGCTGTTGGCATTTTCGCGTTTCTGTTGAGCCTGATCCGGGAAATTATTAAGGACATGGAGGATGTAGAAGGCGACAGGCTTTTGGGATGTCGTTCGCTGCCGATCACAATCGGGGTTACCTCAACCAGGAAAGTGCTCTATGCACTTTCGACTGTAACAGCGGGGCTTTTAATTTATACCCAGGTTGAATTGTTCCACCGCAGCCGGGTAATAGCCGCTGCCTGGCTGATGATGGCTGTTGAAATTCCATTGCTCTATTTCGCAATTACACTCGGAAAATCAAATACCAGGAATCAATTTCACAAATTAAGCACGCTGCTCAAGTGGATTATGCTGGGAGGAATATTAACCCTGATTGCCGGGCATTTTTAATATCTTTACATCCCAAAC
>CAYNVK010000098.1:0-9406 GCA_964400395.1 uncultured Lentimicrobiaceae bacterium
CCTGCCACAACGATCCGCTCGCCATAGGTTATGGTCGCGGAAAACTATCGTACTCAGCTGCTGGGAAATGGACTTTCGATCCGTTGTATCAGAATAACAAATACGATGGGTTGCCTGAGGACAGCTGGACCGGTTTCCTGCAGGAACGTACCGGCCAGGCTTCAACACGCAAAGGCATGCGCCCTTTTAACCTGGCAGAGCAAAAGCGCATACTTACGGCAGGCGCATGTTTAACCTGCCATCAACCCAATTCAGCAGTAATGAAACGTAGCCTTGTTGACTTTGATAAAACAATAAGCGGAAGGAGCACACGCTGCGTGATGCCGGTATTTTAAGGGTTTCTAGGTTAAAGGCACCATGGACACAGTTTTTATGCTGCACTGATTCTTACAGGAAATTATAAAACTGCGGGGCGATTGCTGCTGCTTGAACCATGAAAATTCCGGGAAGCCAGCATTAAAAGAAAAACAATTTTATGCTTGCCGCGATGAGCACCAGGGATAAAACACGCTTCAGGTTCAGTTCCGAAAAAGTGCGGCTGCCCATGGCCGACCCGGCAAATCCTGCCACCATAACGCCCATGATCCAGTAGATGATTTCAGGTTGAAATGTGAATTTTGTAGTCATCAGGCCTGCCAGTCCGCTGGCCGAATTCAGGAATATAAATAAGGCTGCTGCTGCCGAAGCTTCTTTAATGCGTGCATACCGGGCCAGGATCAGCAATGGGGATAATAAAATTCCCCCGCCTATGCCGATTATCCCGGAAACCAATCCAAGCAACAGGCCAATTCCCAACGCGATTGCAACGGGCGGGTTCCTGGTTTCTTTATTGTCGTTGTTCCCAACCATAAGCATCCGCAAAACAGCAATAAGCAGCATGATGCCCAGTATAATTTTATACAGCGTTGGGTTAATGCTGATTTGTGCACCCAGGTAAGCGGCAGGCATTGAAGTGATCAGGAAAGGGATTGCCAGCCTGAGGCGGAAATGACCGGCCCTGGCGTACGAAATAAAAGCGATAGCCGAAACCACCAGGTTGAGGATGAGGGCGTAATAGCGGATTGATTCGGGAGCAAATCCAAACAATGCCATCAGGGCCAGGTAGCCGCTGGCACCTCCGTGCCCTACCGATGAGTAGAAAAATGCGATAAGCATCAGGCCTATCACAAAAAGCAATTCATAATGAACCATGGTTCTCCTTTCCAATTCAGTTTATATTCGGGAGGCTGCCCTGTTTCCGGAGCAACCCATCGGTCAGCATTTCATAAGCGGTCAGGCTCTTAGAAATGAAAACTCGGAGAATTATCTGGCAATATTACGAAGGAAAATTTGATTTTAGAGATTCTGATGCCAATTTCGGGTTGGTTTTTTGTCAGAAGACGGAAGACCCCTGCCTGACTGCGTCAGCAGGCAGGGAAGACCGAAGACAGAAGACCGAAGTCGGATGTTGGATATCGGATGTGGGATGTCAGAACCCGGAATACTGAAGCCAACAAACGATCTCAAAGTTGCAAAATTCACAAAAGGCCTGGTCTGAAAAATCAATTCAATACCAGTTTTTCGGTATATGTGTGCTCAGCATCGGTAACCCGGATAAAATAAATCCCTTTTTCCAGGTGCTGCAGATTGAGTGTATTCAAATCGTCCAATTCGCCTGTTTGCACACATTTACCGCTTATATCGGTTACGCTGATCCGGCAGCCGGATAAATTGTTAACTCCGCTGAAGTGAACAATACCATTGCATGGATTTGGATAAACTGAAAATTCCTTCTCGCGCCCGGGCTCATTGACGTTAGTATTAATAAAACTTCGAACCACATTGCTGATGCGCACTTCGTCAACAAACCCGGTAATTCCGTTGCCAATCTGCAGGTTTTGGGTATTGGGGTAAACACCCGATTCGGTGTAAGGGGCACTGATATGCGAAATGAGGTTACGGGCCTGATCGTGAACAATTACCGAGACCTGCGATAATTTTGTGTCGCGGATAAAGGCAACATGATACCACTGGTTTAACGATGGGCTTATGGATGTAGCACCAAGTCTTGTTACGTTTGCAGAGAAATAGTAACCAAAAAATATGTTTCCCCACCAGGGATTTACCTCCAGCGAATAGTTCGACAGGTACGAATCGGAGTTGCCCGGCTTCCAGAACAGGTACATGCTGTTGTTGCCGAATGCTGTGAATTTTACCCAGGCATCTAAAGTCCAGTCGCCTGTTAAATTAAGGGCTTCGCAATGCGGTACCGTAATATAATTACTTCCATTGAGGGCGAAGCTTTTCCCGGCTTTCAGCGGAGTAGCAGCGTCAAATACCTGCCCCGCTCCCAATAAGTTACCGTTACCCGACAGTACAGAACTGTTTTTCAGGTTACCTTCGAAATGCATCAGCAAAACCGTGTTTGCATCTGCAGGGTAAGGGCCTTCGACTATATCGGGTACCACCACCGAAAATGGCTGGTCCGACACATCAACTACAGCATTGTTTGATGCATCACTAATACGAATGATGATATGATCAGCGCTTACATCAGGCACCTTCCAGTTTATTGACAGCCCTGCAGTTGATACCGAATTGCTGATATTTGTCCAGCTTGCGCCGTTATCGGCCGAATATTCAATCTTTATAAACGGTATCGATGTGTACCTCCAGCTGATAGTGGCGGAGTCGCCTGCTAACAGTAACTCCCCGCCATTCGGACTTTGAAGGTTTAAAGTAGGATTCAGGTTGTTAAATGCAACGGTTGCCAATGTGCTGTCGTTGGTGGAGGTAGTGAGTGTACGGTTGCTGCCTGCCAGGTTTTCCCATCCTCCGTTATCGGCTCCTGCCGCACTTATTTTAAACTTATATTCACAGGTACTTTTCTGCCGGTATGGTAGCGCATAGGAGTATATCCCTTCTCCCTCGTATTGCAGCAGGTAAGGAAACCAGGATGTAAACGGCCCGCCAATGTACACTTTGTCAGTTTCGGGATGAAATAAGCCTTTGCTTATGTAATAGCTCATATCCACTTTTAATGTTGTGAAGGTAGTTGGCGGGAGATAAACATCATCGAGGAACTTATGCCAGGCTGCCTGAAATTCAGCTTTGGAAGCAAAGCCGAGTACCGAATAGTCGGTATTAACGATAAACTGGGCGAATTTTGAAGATCCAAATGTATTGATAATGAAATCGGCGATACTTACCGAAAACGGATACCCGTCGTTATCAGCAAAAGTATAGGATTCGATACTGCTTAATTCAGGTTTCACTCCATGATATTTATTGATGATCAGGTCCCTGATCTGGCCATCAGGTCGCAGTCCAATGCCTGTAGGCTCACTGCCATAATAACAGGCAGCTCCTTCGTTCAGCCAGGCATGCACGTATGAAATCTTTTTACAATCAACTACAGCATGGGTAAATTCATGGCCAATGAGGCCAACATCAATTTTGCCATTATTATAGATACGTGGTGTTAATATGATCAGATCGCTGTGCCCGAATCCGGCACCGCCTACCCAATCGGGGCCGGTTGGGTTGCCATAGCTTATCATAAATGATTTCCGGTCGGGGAATATCCAGATTTTTACTTTTCCGGTCATGCTGGTTTCGAGCACATTTACAATGCGTGGAACGTTTTCGTCGAGGTATTTTGCATAGCTGCTGATGTACTGTGTATCGGCGTCTGCGCTGTACAGCTCATAATATTCGCCGGCTTTCCGCAATATGAGGTTGGCATTGTTAAAATAGACTTTTCCTATGTCAAAGGCAGCATCAGTATTTATAATACTAATCCGGTTATCACGGCCTGCACCTACAGTATGCTCCCACCCGTTGTTTGGAAATCCTGCGGCATCGGTAAAAAACTTGAATTCGTACCAGGTGTACGATGCCACATTGATAGTGGTGGAATAAACGCCGTTTCCCTCGGAAGTCATAGCGTTCGAAAGGTCCCAGCTGTTAAAAGCGCCTCTGAGGTACACATGGTCGGTTGAAGGATGGAAGGTGCCATCCTCAATCTGGTAGCTCATGTCGACATTAAATTTTACCTGCACAGCAAAAGCCTGGGCGGCTGCGAGTGCTGAAATTGCAAGTATGAGTAATCTTTTCGAAAACATAGTTTTGAATTGCAGCAAAGGTTTCATAGTTGGATTTAATATGTTTTTGTGATGTGTATACTATACTTTACCATTTATGTTAAAAATTGACGGTTTCGATTCAGGTGCCCGAATGGTTACTAAAACGGTTTATTTTAAATTGTTTGTGAGTTTGCTTTGTTTTTCGTTTTGCTCATGAAACTGCTGGGCTGTATTTGCTGAGTATTTTCAAGCATAGCTGTTACATTCAAAATCTTTCAGTTAAACTTTTGGTAAAAAGATATATGCGTATATGGCAAATATATAAAAATGCAGATTAGCTTTATATTAAATAATTTAAAATATTTATTATCAGAGCAACTTTATTTCTGCATCTGTTTTTCAGCCAGTTCCAGGTCAGTGGGCGTATTAATATTTAAAAACAACCCGGGGTGATAAATGCCCGTTTGTTCGTTGATATTCAAACGGTTAATGGCGATTTCTTCGAACAAATCAGGTAATTTGTAATTCCCTTTTTCAATAAAGGAATTCAATTTATGTAATACGGATTGATTATAAAAGCCGCAAAGGGGTTCGTAATGTCTTTCGCCTTCCCAGGGAACTGCAACCTCAAAGTCTTTGCCTTGCTTTAAAATATAAGCCATCAGTTCGCCGGTTACAAAAGGCAGGTCGCACGAAAGCACCAGGTTTTGGGTCGAAGTGCTCTGTTTTAGGGATGAGTAAATTCCTCCCATGGGGCCGATGCCGGGAAATTGGTCGGCTACAATTTTAAAACCGAATCCGGCATAGGCATTGGAGGAGGAGCTGATTATAATTTCGCTGCACAACCCGTTAAGTGCTTGGATGGCATAACTGATCAGCGGTTTCCCACAAAGAAGTTGCAAGCCTTTTTCGGCACCCATGCGCGAACTTTTGCCGCCAGCCAGTATAATACCGGTTACTTTCATTTTATTGCTCATGTTTGAAAAACAAGCAGCTGTCGCCGTAACTCAGGAAACGGAAATTGTTGGCCAGCGCATAGTTGTACAGGTCTTTCCATTGTGGCCCGATAAACGCAGCAACCAGCAAGAGTAATGTGCTCTTTGGCTGGTGAAAATTGGTGATGATGGCATCAGGAATGTGGTACTTGTAGCCCGGGGCAATCATCAGGGATGTTTCGCCATGAAGTTCAGTAAGGCCAAATCTTTCAATCGTTTCAATCACGCATTTTAACGCATCTTCGGTATTGACAGGATTTTCGGAGAGATCTGAATATGGATCCCACTGTTCAACATGCATAACCGGTGAATCCGGCTTTTGCTTGAGCCATTTTACGCCCTGCCAGTAAACGCTTTCGAGCGTGCGGACCGTGGTGGTGCCTACCAGGGTTATATGTTTGCCGCGGTAGGCAAGTATCTGCCTGAGCAGTTTTACCGGAACTATCACTTGTTCGTGGTGCATCTGGTGGTTGCCAATGGTATCGGTACTTACCGGTTTAAAAGTTCCGGCGCCTACATGCAGGGTTACTGTGCCGGTTGCAATGTTTTTTTTGGCCAGCGACGATAAAACCTCGGGCGTAAAATGCAAACCGGCGGTTGGTGCGGCAACAGATCCGTCGTAACGTGCAAATACAGTCTGGTAACGGGTATTATCATTTTCCGATGCATCGCGCGAAATATACGGGGGCAGGGGAATCTTGCCAAAATGCTCCAGGATGCGCGCAAAAGTCAGATGAGCAGGTGTCCAGTCGAATTGAATATAGAAGCTGGCCTCGGTGCGCTCAGCCAGGCGGGCTGTAAGCAGTACCGGCATGTTGTCTATTTCGCTTTCCAGGTGTAAATCGCCCGATTTCCATCTCTTGGCATTACCTACCAGGCATTTCCAGGTGCAGCTTGTGGTTTGCTGGAAAGCAAGTTGTATTTCGTTGGTGGGTTCAACAGGCTCGAGGCAGAATATTTCAATCTGCGAACCACTGGGTTTCCTGAAAAGCAGCCTTGCATGAACCACCCGGGTTTCGTTCGAAACCAGCAGGCTGTCGGCAGGAAGGTGCGACGCGATATTTGAGAAAATATCCTGTGAAATACAATTCTCATTATAAATAAGGAGCTTCGATCTATCCCGGATTTCGAGTGGAAACTGGGCAATAAACGCTGCGTCAAGCGGGTAGTTGTAGTCTTCGATACGTATGTTGCGGAGGTTTTCGGGCATGAGAAGCTAAATATTTATGATGGACAAAATTACATTTTTATTTCCGTTACAATTTCATATAATAATTTACGCAATATGTGGAACAAAATTTTTGTTTATTTCGTAATTTTATATAATCTAACTCGATATGTTTTCTCCGCATTATCCGCTCTAACTTGTCAATTGCTATTGAGTTTCATTTCCTGGGAATGGCAAATTGATCCGAAACTGATATTCTCACTGCTTTTTTTTCTTGGATTTTTTATAACCACCTGCTCGTTAGTTAAATGCCATGCGATTGGCTTAACTGGAAATTGTACCGAAGGTTCAATGGCTGGTTCAAACCCGGATTCACTATCAGTAAATCAGTACCCTGCTTTTTCAATTGAGATTTAGCCTGAATTATCCTACATGAATATTCACTCCCAAAATAATCTGTTATGAAAATTAGTTATTTACTCCCGGTATTGATAGTGCTTCTTTCAGCCAATCTTCACGCACAAATTCATTCCACCGCTGCAGGTGGATACTGGAACGATCCGGGCACCTGGGTTGGTTCCGTTATTCCTGGTACCGACAATGATGTAGTTATCGACGGTCAGGTAATTCTTGCATCGGCAAGCGGCTATACCATATTGACCGAGCATTGTAAAAACCTTACAATTGCAGCTTCGGGCTCATTAAAGAATGGCGATTACGGCGGAGGTTCAGGTATTTATCCATTGGAGGTTACGGGTAATGTAGTTAATAATGGAACCGTATCAAACGGACCCAGCGATGCGCTCAAAATTTTTATTTCGGGCAATCTCGAAAACAATAACACGTGGATGCCGTACCAAACTGAATTTCAATCGTCGGATAATCATAACCTGAGCCTGGCGGCTGGGAAAACCCTTGGCAGCAAGATTGTAAACAACGGGGCTTCAACCATTACGGCGCTTACGGATTTAGTATTTACCTGCGATTTTGTAGGTGACGGCAACCTGATCAGGGATAATTTTTACCTGAACGGCAAAACGCTTGTGTTGGGCAACCATTCCATTGAGCTTCGCAAATGCCTGATTAACAGCGGGACATTAACGGGCGATTTTCATATAAAAGGAAATTTCAAAGTCGATATGTATCCTTCGGATACCATGGTTTTCGTAGGGAATATAACGGTGGACGATACCCTCACCTGCAACCCGTACTGCGGAGGCTATGCCATTGAGAAACTGAAAATTACCGGCGACATAACCAACAACGGTGTGATTTCGGATAATGATGGTGATAACCCCGACGACTTTAGCCTGCTAATATCCGGCAACATCATTAATAACGGATTATGGACGTGTAACTATGTATATTTTACCGGCACCGGAACCCAAACCATATCACAAAGTCCGGGTAAAAAATTCGACAGCAACTTTACCGATCTAAATCCGGCCGGTAAAGTACAGGCGCTAAGCAGTATAAATATCGACAGGGATTTTAACCTGAACGGAACCACGCTCGAAATGGACGGACACACACTCGTACTCAGTACAAATAGCTGGCTGTATAACGGAATTATTAACAACACAACGCTGCATAACGGGCAACTTCAAAACGTAACAAGTCTCAATAATCTGGTAATTAAAGGTGTTGTAACGGTTGAAACCAACAATATTTTTAAGAATTCAGTAGTTGTAAATGACACCTTGCAATCCAAAGAATATGGCGGCGGTAGTATTATTTATACCTTAAAGGTTGACGGCAATATTGAGAACAATGGGGTAATCAGGAGTTACTCGCCCGATGATCAGCTTGCCGTTGAAATAGCAGGCAATATTACAAACAACGGCTTATGGACCTGTAATTTAGTAAGCCTTACCGGCACAGCAACGCAACTTATTTTTCAAAGCCCGGGTAAACAATTCGATTGCAGCTTTGTCGACCTCAATGCTGGCAGCAAAGTGCAGGCGTTGAGCAATATAACCATCACAAAAGATTTTAATTTAAACAAGACTACCCTCGAAATGGAAGGAGCCACCTTAACTATTTATGGTTGGCTGTACAATGGGTTTATCAATAATACCATGTTGCACAATGGCTTCCTGCAAAATGTTACAAGCCTCGATAATCTTACTATCAAAGGGATTGTAACCGTTGAAAGCAACAATATTTTTCAGAAATCGGTAGTCGTTACCGATACACTTCAGTCGAAGGAGTACGGGGGCGGAAGCACTGTTTACACCCTAACTATCGATGGAAATATCCTGAATAACGGAGTTATCAGAAACATTTCTCCCGACGACCAGCTTGCGCTCGAAATATGGGGCAATATCGAAAACAAAGGCGAATGGCTGCATGGATTTACTAAGTTTTCCGGCTTCAGGGCACATCATATCATTGCTTTAGCTGGGCATATTTTTAACGGACAGTTCAGCGTACTTAATTCTATTGGGTCAATCACAGCAAATTCCGATGTTGCGTTTACAGGCGATTTCGACCTGGGTAAGATGATGATGGATTTGCAAAACAATGCGATTACCTTCCGAAAGGATAAGTGGTTGTACAATGGCGAACTTAAAAATGCACGTCTCCGGAATGGAATGTTATCGTCACTCAGGCTGTCGGGCGATACCGAAATTAACGGCTATGTACAACTTGCCGAGGGCAACGATGCCGTTGGTAATATTACGGTTAATGATACTTTAACTGTAATTGCTTATGGCGGAGGATCAGCAGCGTATACATTTGTGGTTCATGGCAATGTAGTAAACAAAGGACTCCTCGGGCAGCTTTATGATGATGGAATTTATATAAAAATTAACGGGAATATCATAAACGAAGGCGTTTGGAATGCCTGGCGTAATTACTTCCTGTTTTATTCCAATGCGGACATCTGTAGCCTTACAATTACCAACAAAAGTGCTTCGGAGTTGCTGGTTAATGGATCAGCAATTACAGGCTCAGGGGCAAGTGCGTTTTCAATAATCTCAGGCGGAGGTATGCAAACAATTCCATCGAACCAGTCGTATGGTGCAACCATTAAATTTACTCCTTTGGGCGCGGATGCTGCTGCCTTGTTATCACTGGATTGCAGCCAGATAGGAAGTTTAAATAGTATAGAACTGAATGGGTTTAATTACGAAACTGTGTTTACCGGTTTTGAAAATAACAGGCCGTTGTCCGGC
>CAYNVK010000099.1:0-9404 GCA_964400395.1 uncultured Lentimicrobiaceae bacterium
AGCATGTCGATTTTTTCGAGTTGGGTAGCGGCCCCGTATTCGGGCGTCATCACATACAGGCTTACATCGCAGAAATCTACTATTTCGGTATCCGACTGCCCAATACCCGAGGTTTCGAGCAAAACCAGGTCGAAACCTGCATTTTTAACTACGCAGAGGGCCTCGGCAATATATTTCGACAAAGCCAGGTTTGACTGCCGGGTGGCCAGCGAACGCATAAAAACGCGTGGCGTGTTGATGGAATTCATTCGGATCCGATCGCCAAGCAAGGCGCCCCCGGTTTTCCGTTTCGATGGGTCTACCGATATGATGGCCAGCGTTTTATCGGGGAAATTATCCAGGAACCTGCGTACCAGCTCATCAACCAGCGACGATTTTCCCGCCCCGCCGGTACCTGTTATTCCAAGGACCGGGCTTGTACTTTCCCCACAACTTTGCTTCAGTTCATCCAGCAGATTTTTTACTTCCGAATGGTGATTTTCGGCAGCGGAAATCAGTCGGGCAATGGCATGATAATCGCGTTTGAAGATATCATCCTTAGTAACCTTTATGTTTTTGCCTGTAGGAAAATCCGACAATTCAACCACTTCGTTGATCATGCCCTGCAAACCCAGCTGGCGTCCGTGGTCGGGCGAATATATCCGGGTGATTCCATAAGCCTCTAATTCCTCAATTTCGGCCGGAAGAATAACGCCGCCGCCTCCCCCGAATATTTTTATGTGCGCACAGCCCCGTTCCCTGAAAAGGTCGTACATGTACTTGAAAAACTCCATATGGCCGCCCTGGTACGAGGTAATTGCAACAGCCTGAACATCTTCCTGTATGGCGCAATCAACAATTTCCTGAACCTGGCGGTCGTGCCCCAGGTGGATTACCTCCACACCAGTGCTTTGCAATATGCGGCGCATTATATTGATGGAGGCATCGTGCCCGTCGAATAATGCAGCGGCCGTAACTATGCGGATGTGATTTTTCGGTTTGTAGACTGCGGTTTGCATACCGGTACAGATATAATTATCACAAATATATAGTTTTTTAGATGTAAAAGGGGTAGCCCTGCGTACTAAATCTTTTGCAGCCTTGTTTAAAAAGCAGATACAAGGTGAAACAGGGTGGTGATACATTTGCCTGATTCCGTCCCTGGTGAGCATTTACCCGCGATGGTATCCAGGTATTATTCGTCTACATGAAATTCAACCGTATACCTGGGCGTGCTTTCGAATGATGCCGATTTGTCGTCGGTGGTATTGGTTATTGTGATCCGTGAAGGGTCCAGCTTTTTTTCATTAACCAGGTAATTTAAAATTAACCGGTTGCGTATGGCAAATAAATTGTTCACTTCCTGGTCGAGTACCTGTTCGCCAAACATTTTGCGGCATTTCAGCTGGCTGGGCATACCCGATACATCTTCGGGTAAAAACACCTGGTTTAGCCAGGTATTGAACAATGTATCCTTATTCGAAATCCCTGCAATGGCATCCAAATCCTTTGCATCCAGGCTATCTTTGGGTGTTTTGAGGATTTCTTTTTTGTAATACATTCCCTTGGCCAGGAACAATGCAAGCAATTCCTTTTCGCTTTCGTGGCTGGCAACCTGTACCAGTTTTGCTTTTAATTCGGGTTTTTCGGTCAGTGCCTTTCCAACCAGGTCGAGGCTTTTCATCTGCCTGTTATCGAACTGCTTCTGCAGGTAATCGAACCTGATATATTTTATATCATCTTCGTTGCCTCCAAAGGCTTTTGCAAGCAGGTCGAACGGAGCGGTTGCCGCTTTTACGATCAGGTTTTTCACGATCTGCCATATTACTTTACCTACTTTATACGTAGGATCTTTTAAATTTCCTTCAACCGGAATATCAAGATCAATATTCCCTTTCCGATCGCGGAGTATAGCTATGGCAAGGCGCAAGGGAACATCCATCAGCCCCATACCTTTTATCCTTCGGCTGACTTCTATTTTTTTAATGCTCATTACGTTGGTGCTCTTCAGCTGCCCGTTTCGGATGGTGTTGGTGCTGTGGTAAAAGAGCAGGCCTTCAACAAAGGCGTGGGCCACATAGAATTTGGAATACGGGTTGAAATCAGAAATCCGCATGTTGTCAATGGAATAGTTTACTGACATATTCATGTAATCGCGCGGATCGAAGGCCAGTTGTGCTTTGAGTCTTCCCGAACGGTTAGCCAGGCAGCTCATATCAAACGAAATGCTGTCGCTTTTCGAACTGATAGGTCCCGATTGCATTTCGAGGTTTTCAAGATCGTATACAAATTTATCTTCAAGGGTATAGTCTTTGTAAACGATGTGCCCGTTATGGATCTGAACATCCTTTGCAGTATAGTTACTGATAATATAATCCTTGCTGATTTCCTTGATATAATCAGCCATGATGGTAAAGGGATTGGAATAGTCAACCTGGTCGGCCGATGCAGCCGTATCGGAGGAAGTAGTTTGCGAGGGCACCATCAGGTTGGTGAAATTGTCGCTTTTGTCGTAATATTCGAAAAGCAGGTAAGGATCATTCAAACTTATTTCCCCGAAATCGTAAATGTTGCCTGCAACGTCCAGCGAATCTACGGCTATTGCGAAGTTTTTCCACGAAGCCACCGTAGCTTTATCCTTATCGTCAATCCTGAAATCTGATAGTGCAATGTCACCCTTAACTGCAACGGCTTCGGGCACATCAAAGTCGCCTTTTATCAGTAACTTACTGCTTAAAAGACCGCCAATATAGGATGTTATCACGTAATCTTTCAGGTAAGGTACCAGCATCTGAAGGTTTAGCTTTTCGATATTCGCATTTAGCGTGTACGACAACGAATCGAGGTTCAGTAAAATGTTGGCTTCGGCTTTTCCACCCGAATTGAGGCTAAATTCGGTAGCAGCATTAAGCATGGGCGAGTTCCATACCAACAAGGGGCAACCCATTTTAAACTGCTGCATCACGATTTCGTTTTTCAGCAGCATGTCTTTATATGTAATGGTTCCGTTGGTAATTTCAATCCGCTCGATGCGGTATTTGGTGGGCTCCGATGGTTTTTCGGGTTCTTTCTGTGTGGTATCGGCAGCCGTAAAACGGGTTACCAGGTCGTCGAAATTGAAATTATTTCCGGTTTGTTCTATCATCAATTTCGGCCCCTCAATCCTGAAAGTATTCACCTGGTATTCGCCGCCAATGGCTTTAAGTATGCTGATATCCGTATATATTTTATCGGCACTGAAAAACTGTTTGTTGCTTTTTTGTTCGTACACTTTTAATCCCGTTACGGTTACATCCCATCTCCAGAGGTTAATAAAAAGATGGTCCATGGTAATTTTGCGCCCGGTCCATTGCTCGCTGTTTTTCTCAATTTCATATTTAGCCAGCGGCGAGATGCCAAAAAAGATTGCTATTAACAAAACCGCTATGCTAATAAGAATAACTATCGATGTTTTGCGGAGATTAATACGCATCTTAAAGTAATTTAGAGGGTTGAACAGTGTTGCCGGGCTTATAAATTATAGTTGTTTATAGTGTTGGTATAGCTGTTGAGCGCAAAAAGCATACCCGGATTTTACCAGATAAAACTACATTTTTTTTTCCAATAAACGTCCTGGTTTTTTGCATAAATGATCAACCGGCAGAACTTCCTGTGGTTGTGGAAATTCTGCCGGTTGAAAGGGTTTTGTGAGCCGCGTTTTACTGGCCCTTGCTGATAGTATCGTTTTCAGGTTGAGGTTTATATTTCGATTTCAATCCTGTAGCTGTCATGATGTAAGGTCCCCCGTCATGACCATCTTCAGAAAAGTCGCTGTAATTGGTCCGCCAGCTGAGGTTTTCGTCAATAATAACTTCGGTATTGACCGGGATACCAATAATGACATCCAGTTTCTGGTAGCGCATTCCGTCATTTTGCGGAAACATGAAATAAGGATTCAGGGTAATAAGCGTATCCTGCATGTTGTAATGGTGTACGATGCGTGAAGCATATTCTGCAGCCAGCGATTCCTGCCAGCTTGATGCCGATTGGATTGAAGTATAGTACAGGCTGTCAGCCGGCACCGGTCGTATGCTCAGCCTGATTTCGCCCAGGGCATATTTGGTGTTGGCGGGAACAGTATCGCCGGTGAGGGGCATAAAATACCGGCTATATTCTTCGGGCCCCGATGCCAGGTGGATTTTGTTTTTCTTCATCACAATACTGTTATGTTTTGTAATTGAGCCCAGTTGTTCTGTCGACCGCGAGTATTGAAATATTGAGCCAACACCGGTTAGTATTCCGGCTACCAGTAGCAATACAAAAACAAGTATGATCTGCCAGCGGAAGGGTGGCCATTTGAGCAGCAGGCGCAAGCCGGAATAAATAAGTATTCCCGAAACAGCTACAAGCAGGAAGGTAATTGAAATATAAGCCAGCCAGCGTACATCGGGCCCGGGAACCAGCCATTGCAGCGATTGCAGCATGGTGGTGGTATTTAGCTGGTAATCGCCAACATGCATCGGCTCGCGAACCAGCGAAGCCGCGCTGAGGCCAATAAACATGGCCACTACTGCCAACAGTAGTGCCAGCCCGGCCAGCCTGCCCAGTACCTTGAAAATGAGGTTGAAAAGACGTGCGACAACTTCGGTAACGAAACGAATAAACGTTCCCAGGCTGTTCAAAACACTGTTGCCGGTTCGCTGTATGCCCGTGCCGGCCGAGGCAAGTTCGTTACGCAAGGTGTTGATATTGATGCTTTGGCGCTGCATTTCGAGTTTTTCGGAAGTAGTTTGGGCTACAGGAAGAATAAGCCATAATACGGCGTAAACAATAATGCCAACCGCATAAAGGAGTGTAAATGCGGCAAATATCAGTCGTACCCAAACCGGGTCGATGCCAAACCAGGCTGCAATTCCGGCAGCAACACCGCCAATCTGCCGGTTGTCGGGATCGCGGTACAGTTTTCCGCGTGTTTTAATGTGTGGTGCATGCCTGGGTTGTTCTGTTTCCGAATCGGATAGCTGATCGGGTTCGCCCATGCTGGCAATTACATCTTCAATATGTTTCAGGGTGATGATGGAGAGGCCTTGTTCTTTCTGCTGGTCCAGCAGTTCAGCAATACGCATCTCGATGTCGGCAATTATTTCGGCATAACCCTGCTCTGCAGCAAAAAAGTTCCGTAACCGGTTCAGGTAGCTGTTCAGGCATTCATAAGCATCGTCGTCGATGTTAAATATTCGGCCGCCTATATTTACTGAGAAGTTCTTTTTCATTGTACTGGAGTATTTGGTGTTTCAACTGAATCTGTTTGATTGTTACCGGCAACCAACGCACTAACGGCGGTTACAAGTTCGTTCCATCCTGAGCGCAGTTCGGTCAGAAATGCTGTTCCTTCGGGTGTAATGGAATAGTATTTACGGGGTGGCCCCGAATTGGATTCCTCCCAGCGGTAACTGAGAAAGCCTTCGTTTTTGAGCCGGGTCAGGATGGGGTACAGGGTACCTTCCACCACAATAAGCTGCGATTGTTTCAGCCGCTCGAGTATATCCGAGGCATAGGCTTCGCGGCTGCTGATGGCTGCCACAACGCACATCTCGAGTACGCCTTTCCGCATCTGGGCAATGGTTGAATCTGCTTTTTCCATGTGGATTTAATTTGAATGATGGGGCAAAGATAATACATTCAATAGTACTATGCAATACATAGTACTAAATATTGCAATGTAATTTGAATAATTATTTTTTAAATAGTTGTAATAGAGTTTATTATAATCATTATAATTTTTTTTAAAATCCATTTTTTTATTTGAAATGGAGCACTATTTGGCAAAGTGGGCATCAATTGTTCTGAAATCTATTCAACCTTGAACCTGGTTTTTTGTATTTTCTCTCTATGATTGAATTTTGGAATGGTCATTTTAGGCGTTGAATATCCCCTTTATAAGGGATATATTTCAACTTCAGTAGCTGTACCTTCGTTATGCAAATTCTTTTGAAAACCGGGAAATAATCTAACTGATAATGTTATGAAAAATCTGATTGTCACCTTAGCTCTGATTCTGATTTCGGTGGGCATGGCCAATGCTCAAATTACACCAACTGTTGTTTTAAAAACAAGCTTACCTGTGGGGAGCGAAATTTCAATAGCCATTGGAACCAGGAACGACACAACCATTCAGATAGACTGGGGAAATGGAATCCTGTTGCCATATGGTACACATTGGAGTAATACGCAGATTAATAATACATTGGCTGGTAATACGATTAAAATTTATGGTTCGACTATACACAATTTTGCAGCTGCTGATGTTGAAATTGATACTGCCGATTTTTCCGGGTGCCTCGAGCTTACTGATTTGTTGATTCAGAATTGCGGAATGTCATCTATTAATATTTCTGAAAACAACAAACTATTAAATTGCTGGATACCAAACAACAAATTAAAAAACCTAGATCTCAAAAATGACACTTCACTTTATACGCTTCGTTGTGATAACAATCAATTGACAACGCTCGATATCCGCAATTCGGGAAAACTACATGAATTGGGCCTTAATTACAATCAATTCAGCTCCATTGATTTAACCCATAATCCATTATTATTTTATTTGGATTGCAGCCAAAATCAATTCAAAAATATAGATATCACCAAAAACACGCTGCTCGATTTTTTTAATTGCGGTGATAATAAAATCTCAACCATAGATGTATCAAAAAACACGGCACTTACCTATTTGCATTGTTACAAAAATCCGCTGCAAAACATTGATGTTTCTCAAAATGTAAAAATGGCCTATTCTGATATGTCAGATACACAACTGGAACATATAGATTTATCAAGTAATACGGAGTTGCTTTTGTTCTATTGTATGAACAACACGCTCTTAGACCTGGATCTCTCAAAAAACAACAAACTGGAAAGAGTTTTCTGCCAGTATGGCACCATAGGATCGTTAAATTTAGGCAACGTAAACTCAATTAAGGAACTGTATTGCTATAATAACAAGTTAAATGAATTGGATGTTTCAAAAGTTGAAGCTTTAGACGAACTGCGCTGTAATAACAATCAAATCACTTCTATTGATATCTCAAAAAACAACCAGTTAATCTGGCTTTATTGTTTTTCAAATAAAATTACATCTTTAACATTGCCTGCTAATTCCAAATTCATGGTGTTGGATTGCCGCTACAATCTGCTTACCAATATTGATGTTTCGAAAAGCACCGGACTCAAGTATTTCAGGTGTATCGACAATAAACTTACAACCCTTGATTTAAGTGCTAACGACTCGCTGGTACATGTTAAATGTGATTCCAACTATTTAACAATTGCCTCGCTGCCGTTAAAAGAAAGCCGGTGGACTACTTACCTGTATTTCCCGCAAAAAAAATTGATGTTATCGAAAAAGCAATACGAGACCTATGAAACTATCGACTTAAGTAATCAGGTTTCCAGGGAAGGTAAAAGCACCGGTTTTAGCTGGAAGACCTTAAGTGGAAATACATTGATTGAAGGGACTGATTATGCAGTAAGCTCCGGCGTATTTGCATTCCTGAAGCCTCAAACTGACAGTGTATACTGTGAAATAAGGAATGAAACTTTCCCGGATTTAATTCTGGAAACGAGCCGGTTTATGGTTTTTACTACAACCCGGGTAAATGAATCGAGCGTAAAAACAACGGTATTCCCTAATCCATGTAGCGAAAATGTAAGAGTTGAGTCGGTTGAACCTATCCATCGCATTGAAATATTTTCAGTTACCGGCAAAAAATTATCTGCAACTGAATTGAATGGCTTGAGGAGTGTTGAACTACCCGTTTCGAACCTGCCGAAGGGCACTCTGATTTTAAAAATTTATGGTAAGGGATATTCCTTTACAAGGAAACTGATAAAAAATTAAGAATGTTATATTCATTAATGAAGGTTTTTTAACGCTGAATGGAATATTAAGCAAAAAGGCTGCCTATCACAGGCAGCCTTTTGTCAGTAGCGTAGTTTGAAGCTTTTAATTATTTCTTTTTGTATAAAGTTCCACAATCTTCAGAATTACCTCTGTAGCTTTTACCATCGATTCAAGCGGAACGTATTCCATTTTACCATGGAAATTGTGCCCGCCAGCAAAAATATTAGGGCAGGGCAGGCCCATGTACGAAAGCCGTGCGCCATCGGTTCCTCCGCGTATCGGAACTACCTTAGGAACAATACCGAGCTGTTCCATGGCTTCCTGGGCTGTGGCTACCACGTGGTAAACCGGCTCAACCATTTCGCGCATATTGTAGTACTGATCCTTCATTTCGAGGGTAAAGCTGCCTTCACCGTAGCGCTTGTTCATAAAATCGACACAGTCTTTAAAAAGCTGCTTTTTATGCTCAAATTTTGGCCTGTCGTGGTCGCGGATAATATACTGGATAAAAGCGTTTTCAACGGATCCTTCCATTTTGATGAGGTGGTAAAAGCCTTCGTAATCCTGGGTAAATTCAGGCCTTTCGTTCACAGGAAGCAACGCGTTGAATTCGGTTGCCATCAGTATGGCATTTTTCATCTTGTTTTTAGCATAGCCCGGGTGGATGTTGCGACCCTGTATGGTTACTTTGGCGCCGGCAGCATTAAAATTTTCATATTCAAGCTCGCCAATGCCGCCACCATCCATGGTATAAGCGAAATCGGCCCCGAACTTTTTAACATCAAAAAAATCGACGCCCCTGCCTACTTCCTCATCGGGTGTAAACCCGACTTTTATGGTGCCGTGTTCAATTTCGGGATGCTTCACAAAGTATTCGAGGGCTGCCATAATTTCGGTTACCCCGGCTTTGTCGTCGGCACCCAACAAGGTGGTACCATCGGTTACGATCAAAGTCTGCCCCAGGTACTCACGAAGTTCAGGAAAATCGGCGGGTGAAAGTATGATGTTTTTTTCGGCATTAAGTACCACCTCTTTGCCATCGTAGTTTTCAACCAAGCGAGGTTTTACATTGGCGCCGCTCATATCGGGACTGGTGTCAACATGCGCCACGAAACCGATTACGGGAATTTTTTTGCTGGTATTCGAAGGCAAGGTGCCCATCACATACCCGTTGGCATCAATGCTTACATCGGCCAGGCCAAAGGCTTTCAGCTGGTCGTGAAGCAAATTCAGCATATCGAACTGCTTTGCGGTGCTCGGAAATGTGGATGATGTGTCGTCGCTCCGCGTATCGATAGCAACGTATGAAAGAAAGCGGTTCAGGATTTCGGTTTTATTTAATGACATAAATTTTATTTTTTTGCTTAATATAATTTAGGTTGACTAACCATCATTCAGGTTGTTTTCCACTATGAGACTGATCTTCATAATCCTGTTTTTAGTTTACTTTATATGTAAACCTATTTCAGGACTTGACAAATTGGCAATTCACTCTCCCGACCTCCATGTCTCCCCATCTCCGTGTCTCCCCTTCTCCATCTCT
>CAYNVK010000100.1:0-9383 GCA_964400395.1 uncultured Lentimicrobiaceae bacterium
CCATCGCTTCTTCGTTATGCATCCAGCGGAAATCCTTTTCGTCGAGGTGAATTTGACGGATATCAGCATTTTTCGATGTTTCAGGATCGAGTTTGCGGGTAAGTTGTGCCTGGTTATTTTCGAGTTCGGCAAGCAGGTTTGGCGAAATGGTAAGCAAATCGCAGCCGGCTAGCTCAATAATTTCGCCTATGTTGCGGAAACTGGCTCCCATTACCTCGGTGTTGTACCCAAATTTTTTGTAATAATTGTATATGTATCTCACCGAAAGCACACCCGGATCCTCGGCGGGAGCAATTGAATCAACACCACGTTCTTTTTTGTACCAGTCGTAAATACGACCCACGAAAGGAGAAATCAGCTGCACCTTAGCCTCGGCACATGCAATGGCCTGGGCTTTGCTGAAAAGCAGGGTCAGGTTGTTGCGGATTCCCTCTTTTTCGAGCTGTTCGGCTGCTTTAATACCTTCCCAGGTACTTGCCAGTTTAATCAGCACTTTTTCGCGCGAAATCCCGTTGCTTTCGTAAAGGGCAATAATTTTTCTGGCTTTTAAGATGCTGCCTTCCAAATCGAATGAAAGTCGGGCATCCACTTCGGTTGAAACCCTCCTGGGAACAATCTTTAAAATCTCGAGCCCGAAATTTACGGCAAGCATATCCATGCTCTCTGCCAGTTTGGATTCGAAGGTATTACCCTGTTTCCGGCCATAAGCAACAGCGGCATCAACTAGGTGCGTATACTCCGGTTTCTGCGCAGCAGCAAAAATCAGCGATGGATTCGTAGTTCCGTCGATGGGTTTAAACTGAACATAACTTTCGAAATCACCACTATCGGCAACCACTTGTGTATATTGCTTTAATTGTTCTAGAAGGTTCATTGGGCAAGATTTTAAATGTATAGTTTGATTGACTTTATCTACGTATTGTATTGACTTACTTTTTGTTAATCACCCAAAAGGAAACGGATGCCCCGGGCATTTCGGTAACGTCGGTGCAAATTTACGTTTAAAAGTCGAATCCGAACAAACCTTTTAGTTATTCAGCTCAGATAGCGCAAGTGAAAAACACATAGCTGGTTTAAAACCCGGGATATATTTTTCTGAAATTTATGAAGCCTGCTATCCCTTTGCTGATTCTAAACCAAACTCAAACAAAAAAGCACTTACACAATTTACAGTGCAAGTGCTTTCACAGAAGTCTCCCCGACAGGATTCGAACCTGTGACCCATTGATTAAGAGTCAATTGCTCTACCAGCTGAGCTACGGAGAGATTTGAGGGTGCAAAAGTAACAATTTTTCGATTTTGTTGATAAAAAAATAATTCTTTTTATTCGCAACGGGTTTTTCAATGAACCCGTAAGGATTCAAATTGTTAATTTTGCGCTATGGATTCATCTGCAGACAAATCATTCAAATCGGCCTTAAAAGTAAACGAAGGCATTGAGCAACCTCCTTCAATAAACGCAGGCGCGGCACGCCATTTCAGCAAAGCAGGCCGGTCGCTGCTGTCGCCCGACCAGTATGTTGATGGCATTGTAAGCGGCAACCGAACCATCCTGAGCCAGGCCATTACCCTGGTGGAAAGTGCCCTGCCCCTGCACCAGGAAATTGCGCAAACCATTATCAGCAGGTGTCTCCCGTTATCAGGCAACTCAGTCCGGATAGGGATTACCGGTGTGCCGGGTGTCGGGAAAAGCACTTTTATAGAAGCTTTTGGAAAACATCTTACTTCGCAGGGACGAAAAATTGCCGTTCTGGCTATTGACCCCAGCAGTTCACGCTCCAGGGGCAGTATTCTGGGCGATAAAACCCGCATGGAAGAACTTTCGACTGACGACAACGCCTTTATCCGCCCTTCGCCATCGGCAGGATCGTTAGGTGGCGTTGCCCGCAAAACCCGCGAAACGATAATTTTGTGCGAGGCTGCCGGCTTTAACACCATATTGGTAGAAACCGTGGGTGTGGGCCAGAGTGAAATTGCAGTTCATTCCATGGTCGATTTCTTCCTGCTGCTTATGCTTGGCGGGGCAGGTGACGAGCTACAAGGCATCAAACGGGGCATCATGGAAATGGCTGATGCCGTGCTTATCAACAAGGCTGATGGCGACAACCTGAAACGCGTTACCGTTGCCATGGCCGAACTCCGAAGCGCACTTCATTACTTCCCGCCTACCGAATCGGGGTGGCAGCCGGTGTGCGAAGCCTGTTCCTCGGTAACCAAAGCCGGTATTCCGCGGGTTGACGAATTGATTAATGAGTATGTAAGTTTCACGAAAAATAACGGATACTTTGCCAGGCGCAGGTTACAGCAATCAAAACAAATTATGACCAGCGTGATCGACCAGGCTTTACACGATCATTTCTACCACCAGCCCGACATCAAAAAACTGATAACCAAAGTGGAAGCTGAACTGCACCATGAAAAAATCAGCGCTTACGTTGCCGCCCAAATGCTGCTTGAAAAATATTTTGAGGGTGTAAAATAGAACTCTTGGTTATACGATTCGCAATTTTGACCAAACCCGGATATAATCCTTTTACCGGAATCAGCATCTAAAAGCTGGCGAAAGCCAGGTTGTATTACATCGAATGTATCCAGGCTGAGAGATTCGGATAAGTTTGTGTAAATAAATACAGGAATATTAGAGATGGTTTAAATTTGTCAAATAAATACAATTCGTTGAGCAAATGTCGGAAGACACCTGCCTGACTGCGTCAGCAGGCAGGGAAGTATCTTAAAAAGAAGTTCAGGTTTTAGTTCATATTTTGGTTATCGCCCCTCGCCGGTGCTCCCATTCGCCGATCATTAAGTTAAATACAACAATTTTAGACAGACTCTTACTTTAGAACTTATTTATTACTTATTATTTCAGACTTTTGTATCCAGCAAAAGCAATCGTTTACCAGCCTATGAAACTATCAGCAACTCTGTTATTGTTTTTATTTATTTCCATGCGGGCTTTTGCGGGCTTTACTTTCAACGACAACTGCAAGAAAGCATACCTGGAGGTAATGTGTCTGCAGTTTTCGGCTGCTGAACAACGGATGCAATCGGAACTGAAGTTGAATTCAAACAACCAGGTTCCTTACCTGATCGAAAACTACATCGATTTTCTGAAGGTGATGATTGGTGAAGAGAAGAAAGATTTCGACCAGTTGGAAGCGAAAAGAGGATTCCGGCTTCAACACCTGGCGGCCACCGGGAAAGACTCCCCCTGGTATTTGTACAGCCAGTCGCTGGTTTACCTGCAATCGGGCATGGCCAGAACCAAGTTTGGCGAATATGTAAATGCAAGCCTTGAAATTAACCGCGCTTACCGCTTATTGGTTGAAAATAAGCGAAAATTTCCCGATTTCGTAATGAATAAGGCCGCGCTGGGGATTTTGCATTCACTCATTGGCACTGTTCCGTCGAGGTACAAGTGGGCAGTGCGATCGCTGCAGTTCGAAGGTACGATAAGCGGTGGATATTACGAAATTACTGAAGCCTATCAGCAGATTGCAGCAGATCCTCAGCTTGTATTTCTGTTGCCCGAAACGGCTTTCCTGCTTTCGTTTGTAACGCTCAACTTATCAGCCGATGTACCTGCCGCACTCAATATGGCAGAAAAAATGCAAGCTTCGGCCCTGGCGCCTGTGGTGAAGGAGAGCCCCCTGCTTATTTATATACTGGCCAACATTTATTCGAAAGCAGGCGAAAATGATAAAGTTATAAAACTGCTCACCGAGCGGCCCAACACGGCCGACCGGTACCCGTTTTATTACCTCGATTACATGCTGGGCGTGGCTAAACTTAACAGGCTGGACAAAGATGCCTTCTATCCCCTGCTTAGTTTCCTGGGAAATTTTAAAGGACTCAATTATATTAAGTCGGCATATATGCACCTGGCCTGGTTTTACCTGGTTGAGAATAAGCCACAACTATATACCATGTACATTGATCGCATAAAATTACGTGGTAACGACCAGGTGGATAATGATCGCGAAGCTATGGTATTTGCAGGGCGAAAAACAAAACCTAACCTGGCTTTACTAAAATCGAGGCTGCTTTTCGATGGCGGGTATTATGCAAGGGCAAAACACGAACTCGATGGCTTCGGGGCAACGGATAAAAAAGAAGAATTGGAATACACGTACCGGCTGGGCCGTATTTACCATAACTGGGGAAAGACAGATAATGCCATCCAATATTACAGTGAAACCATAAAAAACGGTGAAAAATCGCCTTACTACTTTGCGGCCAATGCATCATTGCAGCTGGGCTTGATTTATGAGCATCGAAAAGATTTCGAACTGGCAAGGCAATATTTCTCAAAAGTACTCGATATGGATTTCGACGAATACCAGTTCAGTATCAGCAACAAAGCCCAGGCAGGACTGAACCGGATTAAAGGAAAATGAGTATCCGGAATACCGGGAAAGCAGTCGTTGCTTTTAGCGTTACTGTTTTACAAAGTTCACCGGAAACACTTCTAATTTTTACCCGGTTTAAATCCTGAAACTTTCAGAATCTTCCGGGCATCCGTATCTTCCATCAATTGTTTCAGCGTTACACCATCCGCTTCGCGCATGTAATCACGCACGATCATCCAACCCATATAAGCCCCAAGCCGGCCGGGCGATTGCGAAGCAAATCCTGAGGTAAAAGGTCCATCCGTCATCATTTTTGAAATGCCTTGCGGATCGGACGAAAACAGCAGCTGATGTTCAATGATAAAGGCCCAGATATTGCTCTCGTTGCTGCGGCTCCATTCCAGTTGCTGTTTACTGTAGCCTATTTTATATTCATCCTGCACATCAGGCAGGGTAACATCCAGAAAATAAAGTGCTTTGCCCGCCATTACCATCTGGTCGAGTAAAGTATTGTTTTGTTCGTCAACACGTATTATATGATCGGAAATAGCTAACATACACTGCGGAAGCAAATGTTCGGGCGTAAACCTGTTTATTTTATATTTTGGCAAACCCGCTTTTTCGTAAGCCACCACATCGTTTCCAAGAAAAAGATCCAACCCGATAGCCATAGCCGTATCGGCATAATAAACCGGGTTTTCGACATCAAGTCCTGAAACGTAGGTAAAAATATGGGGTACCGGTTTTTCAGGATATGCCTGCCTGAACCTGTTGATTGCACCTCCCAGTTCATCCTGCAGTTTGGACACATCGGGATATTTCTTCATTGTAAGGTCATACAATTCCCTGATATTGGGATCGTTTAAAAAATTATAAACCCTGAGTACATTTAGGGTATCCTGCCAGTTGCTGCCCAGGAAAAATGAATATTCAGGATACAAAGTGGCCATCCCAGTCTTCAGCTTGCGTTTATCAAGCGCAAACAATGCCTTTTCGTAACGCGATAATACTATTTTGCTTTCGCTGATCTTGTTTTCGGGCTGTGCGGGCATCACCACTTCCGTTTGCCTGTTGCGGCATGATAGCATGGTGATAAACAAAGCGGGGATCAGAAACAGGTATCGGCTCAGGGAGGAAATTTTCATATAACAGAAACAGGTTGGTAATTAACGGTATGTGTACGGATTTAAATAAGGCATAGCATCCGGATTTGCTGCTGCGAATGTATTGGATTAGTTCATGGTGTGCAAATCGGGAAATTTTTTAAATAGAATCACAAATCATTGAATACGATCCATACAATGTAACAGCATGCTGAATATGCGTATCTCTACAAAAATTTAACGCCCAGGCTCACGTTAAAAATATTATTTTTCATCTCCACGTTACTGCTTCCGTTGTAGATATTATCAACGCCCATCTCGTAGCGAATGTCCAGCGTCATGAAGAAAACATCTATACCGCCACCCATTTGTACTGACCAGGTACTGTTCTTCAGATCATCGGCTGACTTTATAGGCCAGAGTTCGCCCATATTTTCGGGATCAAGCTGTTTGTCTAAGGCAAATGTAACAGCAGGTCCGGCTAGTAACCGCAGGTTGAACGCTCCCTTATTAATGAGTTTATAACCAAAAATAACCGGCACTTTCAATGATTTAACCGTAATATCCTGGTTCATAACCGTTGACCCAATTGTTTGACTCAGGGTCGATTCATCAATCTGGTAGTTGGCTTCCGGCTGTATATAAAACTTTTTGCCCAAGCGGACAAAGGCCCCAACCTGGAACGAATTTTTAATGCTCGACTGTATAGAATCAATATTGTCAGTCAAACTATACGAATTGTAACCTACTTTTGGTCCGATGCTGAAAAATCCCTGGGCTTCGGCAACTGTTCCCAGGGCGCAAATTATAAGTACGAGAATGATCTTTTTCATTTTTTTACCTGATTTTTATATATCAACGCTTAAAAGTTGCCGTTATTATCCGCGTTCAGTTTCGGGTTTCATTGCCAGCAATTGAAGGTGGAAAAATTTCTAAACCAAATACAATTTTTCCGATCTTTGCACATTATTATTATAAACCTAACTTCCTGTATAATGAAAACAAAATTAACACTAGTTGTGCTATTTTCCGTTGTAGCTATCGCATTAAATGCTCAGAATGCACCCTATTATTTCGGGCTGAAGGCTGCACCATCAATTTGCTGGCTGAAACCCGATGCTGATAACTGGAGTGGCGACGGCGCAAAAACCGGGTTTTCGTGGGGATTTATCGCTGAGAAAAACTTTACCGAAAACCATAGCTTTGCCAGCGGTTTTAACATGCTTTTTAACGGCGGAAAGTTAAAATTCCCAACTGAAATCGACGGCGCTTCCGGCACCATGTACCGGAATTATTATTTAAAGTACATCGAAATCCCGGTAACCCTTAAAATGCGCACCAATGATTTGAATGGAATACGTTATTTCGGGCGTATCGGGCTGGGAACCGCTTTTAAAATCGGCTCGAAAACCGAAGATAAATTCACTTCTACCACCGGAACAACAACCACAACCGATAAAAAGAACTACGACAAGGTAAGTTTTGTCCGCGAGTCGCTCATTGTTGGCGTTGGCGGCGAATACGAACTTTCGGGTGGCCCGAAATTAGGACTCGAACTCGCATTTAACAACGGTTTCACTAATATTCTTACCGAAAGCGGTCAGAAAGCAACCCCTAACTTCTTCGAACTGGCATTCTCAGTATTGTTCTAGGATAAAATATTTTCTGTAAATAAGCCCGGGTATCCATCCGGGCTTTATTTTTGTAGACTGGTAGCGTTATCATTTCGGGTTTAACCCAAAAACATAACTTCCTGAATACGCAATACGAACTACATTCTCTGAAACCCATCACAAAGAACGAACATGCGCATAGCCCTGGCACAACTTAATTATATTATTGGTGATTTTGAGCTGAATACCGGTAAAATCATCCAAACTATTGAAACCTGCCGGCAACATGGAGCCGACCTGGTGGTGTTTGCCGAGTTATCGGTTTGCGGTTACCCTCCCCGCGATTTCCTGGAATTTAACGATTTTATTGAGAAAAGTTACGCTGCAGTTCAATCTGTTGCTTCGCATTGCCACGGAATTGCTGCCATTGTTGGCGCGCCCTCGCGTAATCCTGATACAAAAGGCAAAAACCTTTTTAATTCGGCATGGTTGCTGGCCGAAGGCAAAATACAGGCGATGGCGCATAAGGCGCTGCTGCCAACCTATGATATTTTCGACGAATACCGCTATTTTGAGCCAAACAGGCAGTTCGAGTGTGTAATCTATAAAGGTGTAAAAATTGCACTCACTATATGCGAAGACATCTGGAACCTGGTACCCGATCCGTTGTATATTTCTAACCCCATGGATGTACTGGCATTGCAGTCGCCTGATATTATGATCAATATAGCCGCATCGCCCTTTAATTACGATCAGCAACATACCAGGCTGGGTATACTCAGGGCGAATACGTTACAATATAAAATTCCGCTTATTTATGTAAACCAGGCTGGCGCCCAAACTGAGTTGTTGTTCGATGGGAACTCTTGCGCAGTGGATATTGCCGGTAACATCGTAAGACAATGTAAGGCTTTCGGCGAAGACATCGTTATTATTGACTTTGACCCCGAATCCGGGTCCCTTGTTTCGGATGTGCCCCACACAACGGTTAGCAGCTCGAAAATAGCACTGATTCATGATGCCCTGGTTATGGGTATCAGGGATTATTTTGCGAAAATGGGATTTAAAAAAGCCATACTCGGGCTCTCCGGTGGTATCGACTCAGCCGTAACGCTGGCACTTGCCGCCGAAGCGCTGGGGAAAGAAAATGTTTACGCGGTGCTGTTGCCTTCCGAATTTTCGTCGGACCATTCCATCAACGATGCGGTGGCACTGGCCGAAAACCTGGGTTGCAGATACGACACCATCAGCATAAAAGATGGATATTCATCAATCTTAGGATCGTTACAACCCTATTTCAATCAATTGCCGTTTAATGTTGCCGAAGAAAATATACAGGCAAGGGTACGGGCTATTATCCTGATGGGTTTAGCCAATAAATTCGGGTATATATTACTCAATACATCCAATAAGAGTGAAGCAGCAGTAGGATACGGAACACTATACGGCGATATGTGCGGCGGCATTTCGGTGTTGGGCGATGTTTATAAAACCGATGTTTATGGCCTGGCCAATTATATAAATCGCGAACACGAAATTATACCGGTTAACAGCATCGTAAAGCCGCCTTCGGCTGAACTCAGGCCGGGCCAGAAGGACAGTGACTCGCTTCCCGATTACGAAATTCTCGATCAGGTTTTGTACAATTATATTGAGCTGTGCCAAAGCCCTGCCGATCTTGTTGCTGCCGGTTTCGACGAAACAACGGTAAAACGAGTATTGCGCATGGTGAATATGAACGAATGGAAACGGCACCAAACACCACCCATACTGCGCGTATCACCCAAGGCTTTCGGCCAGGGACGCAGGATGCCGATTGTGGGGAGGTATTTAGCATAGACAATCCATTTTAAGCAAAAACAGCGCATAACATGTCATTGCTATGCGCTGTTTTCCATTTATTTCCAGGACGTTCATGGTCCGTCGGGATGGAGTACCAATATTACATATTGATCGCTTCCACCGATTTAATTTCGGGAATCGCTTTTTTCATGGCATCTTCCACGCCGTTTTTCAGCGTCATCCGGCTGAAAGGGCATGAGCCACAAGCGCCCTGCAACTCCACATTTACCACGTTATCGTTGGTAAGTTCAACGAAACTGATATCGCCGCCATCGGCCTGCAGGTATGGACGAATTTGCTCAATTACATTTTTAACTTTGGTTTCTAATTCTGACATCTTATTGTGTTTTTATTGTTTTAATTTGTGTTCGCTCAACGCGTTGAATAATAATTTCAGACTATGATTTTATTTCGACCACCTGGGTAGGATCGATGGTTGCATTGCGGATGGCGATTTGCTGTGCAACCGACTCGGC
>CAYNVK010000101.1:0-9367 GCA_964400395.1 uncultured Lentimicrobiaceae bacterium
AAATTAAGTTTTTCAGATCTTTAACTGTCAGTGACTTTATTTTGGTTTCGCCATCAAGAACACCTGCTTCCAGATCGTCCTTCTGCTTATAGATGTATTTATTCAGCCGCTGCCAGTTAGGACAACCTTTCTTAATTAAAGCCTTTTTTGGATCCCAGAATTTGGGATCTACTTTAACATGTGTCGGAATCTTTTTATATTTCCTATCTTTGATGATGCAAAGATTGATTGGAGCTTCACCTTTTTTATTGATGCGATCCGTTCTTAGAATTACTGTAACCGTTGCCATATCTATGTTTTTAAGTATAGCATAAAGGTACAAAATATTTAAATACTGGGGAAACATAGTGGGAAACATTTTTGTAAAACTCTGAAATTTTGTGACTTTAGTTGGCTTAGTCAATTTTCTATATAATTGATATACAATAATATAAAAGACTATAACAGTAAAAGACGGACATAATTGTAATCCCGATGGGGTCACTTAATTAAACCACAACCACTTATTAACGCGCCAGTTATAAGTGGTTTTTGCTTTTTACAGGCAAAAACACATTCAATTTAAATTTTTGCTAATACGCTATATTCTTTATATTCAATACATTATATATATTTTATTGCCGGTATCGCTGCTGCAAATACTTTATTCCTGAATCGCTGGCGATGCTATAAATATGGTATAAAAACAAAGTATCATAACTTTCACTGTATTTTTCATTTGTCCTTTTATGATATACCTCATAATCAATAAAATGAAGCCTGAGCAGATACGATACTATAAAGTTTTCGGTTTTGATATTTTCATGATACAATCCTTGCCGTATTCCCATTTGCAGGTTGCGGTTCACAAGCGATTGTATTTGTAATTCTCTTTGACTTCTGAATGCTTCCCATATGGAGGGATGGTATTTTTTTAAATCGTGAACCAAAATTTGATTCGAATTAAACACCTTGTTTCCCAGATAGTTGCTTATTGCAATAATTTGGTCGATAGCATTTGTTGTTGAGTTGCTTATATCTTCGAGTTCGCTGAGTTCTGTTCGCAGTTCGAACTGAACAACAGCACCCAGAACCTCATTTTTAGTATCAAAACTCTGTCGGAGTGTTTTCTTCGGGATGCATACTTCCCTGGCTATATCGTCCATATTAATACATCTGATTCCACATCTTTTGAAAAGTTTTGAAATGCCCGACAATAGTTTGTCCATAGCTTTCTCTGTTAATGTTACTCACAAAGAGTTTTCAATATTCCACACAAATGCCCGCAATCCCTGCTCTTCGGCTTCACTGTTCAGGATCCGGAGCTTTTCGAGCAAAGGGTTAACTTTTTCATCATCAACCATGGTGAGGTGAGCGTTATTTAATTCAGGCCAGGTATGGGTTCCTTCGTGCATTTCGCCACTTACCGAACCTCTGCCTTTAATCTCCATCCACTGGGTGAAACCGCGAATGGAAAGGCTATCCAGAATTTCCTGTACTTCTTCGGTAATGGATTGATTATAACTTATAAAAACTGCTTTCATTTGCTTTGCCTTTTAAGGGATAAATTACTTTTTGATGTTGAAGGAAATATGGCATAATATCATTTTTAACCGACCTTTTGATTTTACAGGGAAGGGAAATGATATTATGCCGTCTTCATTTCTATTTAATGAGTTTACTGTTTTGAAGTTTTTCTGATGTACGGCGCGCTCTTTTCATTTTCCCTACCCCGAAAATGGTATAAATAGTAGGAATCAGAACCAAAGTTACCATGGTTGAGAACGTCAAACCGCCAAATATTGCTATAGCCATTGGTTTCCACATTTCGGAACCGCTGCCGGTTGTTGTTATCATTGGTATCATAGCCAGGATCATGGTCAGTGATGTCATCAATACGGGGCGTAATCGTGAACGACCTGCAGAAATAACAGCCTGTCGGAGGGTAAATCCCCTGTCGACCAGCAAGTTGGTATAATCCACCAGGATAATCCCGTTTTTCACCACAATCCCAATCAGCATTACCGCACCTATCAGTGAAATCACGTTGATTGTTGCATGAAAAATGTACAGCGACGCAAATACCCCGGTAAAGGCAAAAGGAATGGAAAACATGATGATAAAAGGCTCAGTGAGCGATTCGAATTGCGATGCCATTACAATATAAACCAGTACTAACGAGAGGAGTATGAGCAGGATTAAACTTTTAAACGAATCCTTCATGTTTTCGGCACTGCCGCCATAGTCGATTGAAACATCAGACGGAATATCCATTTTGGCGATTTCGGTTTCAAGCGCAGCTTTTACAGTACCAATATCGGTACCCGAAAGCGCTGACGAAACCGTAACCACACGCACTTTATTTTCGCGCTCAATATTGGGTGGCGAATAGAAACGTTTTAGTTCGGTAATTTCATTCAGTTTAATGATTTTACCCTGGGGTGTCATAATACTGATGTTGGCAATATCCTCAGTCGATTGTCTGAATTTCTCGTCGTACCGGACAATAACATCATATTCGTCGCCTTCTTCCTTGTATTTGGTGGCAGTTACACCATTTATCCGGTTACGGATAGCTGTTGCCACCATGGCTGTATTTAAGCCGAACGAAGTCATTTTATCATTGTCCAGAACCAGCTGCAATTCCGTTTTTTCCCTGTCGCGGCTTATTAAAATATCCTTTGTACCCTTAATTCCTTTCAGTGCCTGCGAGATTTTTTCGGAAACAATATTGGTTTCATCAAAATCATTACCATACACTTTTACTTCCAGGTTGTTTCCGCCTCCCATACCCAAGGCACTCGACGAACGCGAACTTCCCGGATCGACATAAAATTTCTCCACTTCAGGCAACTTCTCAATATCCAGACGCATTTCGTTCGCGATTTCGAAAATATCTTTATCGCGATCCTTCATCGGAACCATTTTAAAAGTGTAATTGACAATATAGTTACCGGTTTCCGAGAAAATTGCGGATAAACTATTCTCGTCTCCTACCCCGGCACTGGTGGAAACAATTTCGATTTCCTTGTATTTTGCCCTGAAAACAGAATCTAGGTAATGAGCTGTTTTAACGGTTTCGTCCAGTTTGGTTCCCTGGGCCAGTTTCACCTGTGCCGATATCCTGTCGTTATCCGAAGCAGGCATAAATTCGGTACCAATTACTTTCACCAGGAACATAGAAACCGCAAATACAACAGTTGCTATGCCGATAACAAGCCATCGGTGGCTCACTGCCCAGGTTAAAATTTTCTCGAAAAACTTATCCATTCCATCCAGCAGGTTTTGAGAAAAATGATAAATCTTTCCTCCAACGCTGTTTTTACCCGGAACCCTGGCTGTCAGCATTTTTGATGATAACATAGGTACCAGGGTGAGCGAAACGATAACTGATGTAACAACCGAAATAGTAACAACCCAACCCAGTGGCCTGAAAAGAATACCAGTAATGCCACCCAGCATGGTTAAGGGCAGGAATACAGCAACGATGGTAAGTGTGGATGCAATTACGGCCAGGCTCACTTCGCTGGTACCATAAATGGCTGACTCGCGGGCATATCCGCCCTTTTCCAGTTTTTTCGTGATATTTTCGAGCACCACAATGGAATCGTCGACCACCAGCCCGATGGCTATGGAAAGCGATGAAAGTGTTATGATATTAATGGTCCCTCCCGAGAGGTACATGTAAACAAATCCAACGATAAGCGAAATGGGTATCGAAAGCGAAATGATAAAGGTTGGTCGTGCCCGCCCCAAAAAGATTATAACCACGAAAACAACAAAAATAAGCGCGTAGATTAAAGTCTCCGAAAGGTTATTTATAGCGCTGATCGTATTGGTTGATGAGTCCATGAGGATTTCAACTTTTACATCAGGGGGCAGGGTCTTTTTAATCGACTCAAGTTTATCTTTTATTTTACCTGCAACCGTTACCGTGTTGGCATCCGATTGTTTCTGTATCATGACACGAACGTTTTTACCGCCATTGGCACGTTCGTATGTTTTTACATCTTTTAAGGTGTCGCTTACTGTGGCAATATCTTTCAGGTAAACAGTTTTACCGTTTGCGTTGCTAACAATCACGTTTTTAATAACATCACTGTTGGCAAATTCGCCCTGCAGCCTGAGCGGCAAATCGGCTTTCCCCATTTCGAGGCTACCGGATGGCAGGTTCAGGTTGTTGGCAGCCAGGATTCCCGAAAGCTGCTCAACGGATAAGTTATAGGCATCTAGTTTCCGCGGATCCACGTTCACCATCACGGCCCTCACCGGCGCACCTACCTGTATGATGTTTCCCACACCATCAATCCGGTTGAGCGGCTGTATCAGTTTTTTATCCAGGATATCGTTAATTCCGGTGTAACTGTCAGTGGATGTAACGCTGAACATGATTACCGGAACCATGCTGGTACTGATCTTGAAAATAGTTGGTGTTTCAACCCCTTCAGGCAAATTACGTTCGGCCATACCTACGGCATTCCTTACTTCGTTGGTGGCTTCGTCGAGGTTTGCGCCCCATTCAAATTCAAGGCTGATAACCGAAATGTTGTCTTTCGACTTCGAACTGATTTTTTTGAGACCCGTAAGTGAGCCAAAACCATCTTCGAGTTTCCGGGTAATATTCTGCTCAACATCCGATGCATTGGCCCCGTTGTAAAACGTAAAAACCGAAATAATGGGAGGATCAATTTTTGGAAAGAAATCGACAGGTAACTGCAGATACGAATAGATACCAAAGATAACCACGCCGATAAAAATCATTATCGTACTGACGGGTTTCTTAACTGCGGTGCTATATAAACTCATAAGTTTGTTTTCAATTAGTTGTTACAATTCACAATCCCATTACCGGGATTAATTTTTTACCTGAAGCGGGGATTTATTTTCGAGTTTATTCTGTCCCACAACCACTATTTCATTCCCTTCAGTAATTCCATCAACAATCTCGATCTTATCATCGAACATGCGGCCTGTTTTTACAAGTGTTTTTACAGCTACATTATCTTTATTTACAAACACATACATATCATTGGTTCCGGTTTGTTTTACCAGGGCGATGTTCGGAACCAGAACTGCATTGCCTTTCCCGAGGTTAAGCTGAATTTTCGAGAACATGCCCGGGCGCAGTTTCAGGTTGCTGTTCTGAATTTTTACTTCGGCGGTGAATGTTTTTGTAGCATTATCGATGGTGGGATAAATTTTAAATATTTCACCATAAAATTTTAAATCCGGATAAAGGTCGCAGGTAACATCCGTTTTCATTCCTTCTTTAACCGAAGTAAAATAATTTGACGAAATGCTTACCAATGCTTTAAGCTGGTTGATCTGAATGATCGAAACAATGGCGGGTTTCCCGACGGCCGCAACCGGCGAACCGGAATAAATTTCTCCATCTTCGAAATATTTACCTGAAACAACTCCGCTGAACGGGGCTCTTAACTGTGTGTTTTCCTGCAGATACTGGTAACTGTTCCGGGCCAGATCAACAGCCGATTTCATCTGGTCGTACTGCTGGTCAGCTATACTTTTAGTTTTCTTTAATGTATCGAGGCGGCGGAAATCTATTTCAAGTTTTGCTAAATTAATGCGTGCCTGCTCCAGGTTGGTGCGGTCCATTAAGGCAACTATCTGGCCTTTGGAAACATTATTTCCGATTTCAACATTAATTTTCTCAATCCGGCCGGGAGCCGCCGGAGCCAGGTTCACTTCTTCGAAAGGAATTAATGAAACCGTAAAGTCGACATACCGGTTTATCACTTCCTGTTTTACAACCATGGTTTTAACAGCAACCGATTGAATTGTGTCAGCTTGTTTCGTGTCGGTATTGGCTTGCTTTTTTGAGTTGCACGATGAACTCACGATTAATAATCCTACGGCAAGGGATAAGGTCAATTGTTTGATAGTATTCATTTTTTTAGAGTTTACTGTTAATTTTACGTAATGAGATTTCAGCATTCAGTATTTGAAGCATGATGCTGGTATATGTTGTTTCGGCATTCAGATAGTCGGTATTGGCGCTGGTTAATTCGAGACTCGAAACGACTCCCTGTGTGTATTTCAGGTTCATTTTATCCAATACTTCTTTGGCTATATCCTTGTTTTCCTTTTGGGTAGCAAATTGCTCCAGAAGGTTATTGTAGGTATACCGGATCTGGCTGTCCTGCAAGGTGAGTTGCTGGGTTAGCAGGTCCTTGGTATTGGTATTGATATCGTAATCAATTCTGGCCTGGTCGAGTTGTGCTAACCGTTGTCCACCCGATAGAATCGGAACGGTTAATGTGAATCCCAGAACATTTTTGGGAGTCATATCAAAAAGAGGTTTTTTCAATTTTTCGGTACGCGAATAAAAAGCCGTAACCGAAGGCAGGTAACTGGATTTTCGGAGATCAATCGTCTTTTGCGCGATTTCGCCCTGCATAGCTACCATCTGAAAATCGATATTCCTTTCAATATTAAAAGTATCCGCCAAGGCAGTTTGTACTTTATACAGCTGAGCAATATCGAGGAGTGATGACGAAAGTATAATTTCCTGATCCGGCGCTAAGCCCAATTGCAGCCTTAAAAGGTTATATCCTAACTCAACCTGCCTTTCCGACGATTTTAATGCATTGTCGACCGATGCCACCATTACAGATAGTTTCTTGGCATCAGTTTGTTCCAGGATGCCTGCATTGGCCAGGTTCATCGTTTTCTCATACAGCAACAGCACATTGGTCTTATTTTCCCTGATTATGTCTGATATTCTTTCGCCGGCCAGAATCATGCAGTAAGCCTGTATGGTTTGCTCTTTTACATTAAGTTCATCCTTCTGATAGCTTTGCTCAGTAATTGTTTTGGCAAGTTTCGACAGTTGCACGCCCACAAAATAATTTCCATTAAATATCATCTGGCTGATACTGCCTTTCACATTACTGGTGGGATTAAATTCAATTACGGCAGGTGGCGCCTCCGGATTTAACTGTATTGAGGCAGAAGCCCCCAGGAAATTATTATAATCCAACGTGGCATTAGCCTGTGGCAAACCTACCGCAATGGTTTCCTTAATTTTTTGCGTCGATTTCTGAATGGCATATTTTGAATTGATCAGCGTTTTATTATGATCAATGGCATACGATACAGCACTGTCCAGTGAAAGAACCAGTGGCTTTTGCGCTTTTAGCGACGGCACATTCAGGCAAATCATACTGATAATTATGATTTTATAAATGGCTTTTATCCCTGTTTGTTTCGAGTTGCCAGGTTTTGCATAATAAACAGGAACCAGCCCCAGGTACCTGTTTTTATTAGTCATTAATTGTAGAAGCATCATGTTATTATTATTTGGTTATTCTAATTCTATGGGTTTAAATGTACTCGTAAATTAAATTTGGTTTATTATGTCAATTGTTGTATATATCAACCATTTAGCCAAAAAAATTTACATCTCTTTTGCTTTGGCAGTGATGTGGCCTACCACACGCTGAAAGGTATCAATATCTTCCTGGCTTAATCCTTCCTGAATAACGATCATCATATCCTCAGCAATTTTTAAATACTGGTCTATTACCTTGTAGCCCAGTTTAGTTACCATCAGGTAATTCTTTCTTCGATCCTTACTATCAGCAACTCTCTTCACCAGTTCTTTTTCTTCGAGGGAATCAATAAGTCTTAATATGGCGGATTTGTCTTTCCCCATCATATCAGCCATATCTTTTTGAATTACCTCCTCAGTCTTTTCGCTAATGGCATGTAAAAGGCCAAATTGTTCCGGGGTAATGTACGTTTCCATAGGCTGTTGACCTTCAGACAATTTCTTAAATACACGATATACCTCGTGTAACATTCGTCCGGTATTATTTAGGGTTAAGACCTGCATTTTTATCCTCTTGATTTAAACACTGCAAAGGTAAATACAATTAGTTGATATGAACAACTATTTTTAAAATTATTTTTTTAGAGATCAAAGCTGATGGCTGAATTACTTTTCCCGGTAATGGCACATAACGCATTATTCATGAATTAAATAATTCCTCCTACAAATTTAGCGATAGTTTACCCACGACTATAGCCTGGTCAATAATTTTTTAAGTGCGTCTTAAACCGGCTCCATCTTCATGCTGCACGAAGCCACACCCTCCTTGTGCCTTCGCCATAGTATGTACAAATGCATTTACCATAAAAAAAACACCTGCAAAAAGCTGATTTGCAGGTGGTTTTTGGATCAATGATAGTCCGGTATGGGTTTTTCGCTGTTTTAATTGCAGCGTTAATCCGTCATTTGCTGCCAGAAGCAAAATATTTACTTGACCCTGATATCGGACGCTCCATGAGCGCTTTGCACAATCTTTGCCGGATGGCCGGTATAGGTTATATCGCTGGCACCGGAGGCTTTCATGGTTAACTCACCTTTTACATTGATGTCAACATCCGATCCTCCGCTTGCATCAACAGTACATTTTTTTGCAACAAGCCCTGATGCTTTTACATCGCAGCCACCTGACACATTCAGTGTAAAATTTTCGGCTTCACCTGTAAACACGGCATCGCATCCGCCACTATGATAACAATTGAGCTGACCCGCTTTCAGATCGAGTTTGATGTCGCAGCCACCGCTGAGATCTGTTTTGAGCGAAGCAAAGCCCAGTTTCTGTTTTGATTCTATGTCGCAACCACCACTCGCCGTTATCGCATCTATATTTTGAAACGTAAGATGTATTTTCATGGTTTTTGCATTCCTGATGGATTCGTCATGATAAATGTTTAAAACCCCGTCCTTTACTTCGGTACGAATAAGGGGCACCAGGTTTTCGTCGGCTTCAACCTGCAATTTCAGTTCTTTTCCCTGAAGCAGTTCCACATCAATACCACCGCTCACTTTAATAGCATGAAATGCAGTTACGGTGCGATTTTGAGTTATTACTTTCTGATTTCCGGTAACGGAACCGTTGCCAGCTATCAGGTTAGCAGCCGAAAGAAGCGGCAGTGCAAGCGCCACCATAATAAGCGCAATACAGTTATTTATTCTCTTCATAGTTGTTAGGTGTTTAAATACTTTGACGTGCAATCCTACCTATTTGTTACAGCTTATCCTTTATAATTATTTTAAAACCTGGCGAACAACATTGGAGAACGATTCAAGGGGTGGTTGAGTTTGTTTGACATTATTAGTTGTAGATGGGAGATGGGCGATGGGCGAAGAGCGATGGGCGATGGGCGATAAGCGAGGGGGAGATGGGGAGACACGGAGAAGGGGCGATAGGCTGATGTGGAAATTTGGAAATTTTAAACAAATCATGAGTACTTTATTAAGTTATAAATATCGAATAACATAAATAATTTTAACCCTCACATAAAATATGCTGATTCAAATTTTGCGGTATTGCGGGCCCGTTGCTGTTCCTGTTACAGT
>CAYNVK010000102.1:0-5347 GCA_964400395.1 uncultured Lentimicrobiaceae bacterium
TTTGTATTTGCGGGCAGGTATTCCAGATTATCATGAGAAGTGTGGCTGCAACCGTTTTTTTCAAACGGTAACCAAAATTATGGTTGGCATGCTGAACCTTTAGTGAAGAGCAGTTGTTTTGAGGTAAAACAATACCTAATTAAAAATCTGAAAAAATATGGTAAATACTTCAATGTGGATAAAAGCCCTGCGGGTGATTCCACAAATTACTAAAACAGAGTGGAATGCGCTCGATGTAATTTCGCGATGGCTTATTGCTACGCGTGCAGCCGTTTTTATAATGACGGCCACCGCGGCTGCCATAGGCGGTTTGCTGGCTTATCGTGCCGGAACTTTCTCATGGGATTTGTTTATCCTCTGCCTGTTAGGCATCGTAATGGCACATGCCAGTAACAACCTGCTCAACGACCTGGTGGATCACCGCAAAGGGATTGATAAAGATAATTATTACCGATCGCTGTACGGACCGCAACCGCTGGAACATGGGTTGCTCAGCATGAAAGGCTTCCTCACATACCTTTTTGTAACGCTTGGCATAGCCCTGGCTATTGGGGTTTACCTGGTGGTGGTTACCGGCATGGGTGCCTTCTGGTTATTGGGCGCAGGCCTTTTCTTTTTGTTATTCTACACCTGGCCGCTGAAATATTTCGGGTTGGGAGAGCCCTCAGTAATCCTGGTTTGGGGGCCGCTCATGGTAGGCGGCACTTATTTTGTGGTATCAGGCGGGCAATGGGATAACTGGGTGGTGTTGCTGAGCCTGGTATATGCATTGGGTCCAACCACGGTGTTGTTCGGTAAGCATACCGACAAGTTGCCCGAAGATAAAGCCAAAGGTGTTCGCACCCTGCCGGTGGTGATAGGTCAGAAAGCTGCAAGAATTTCGACCATAGGTTTCTGGCTGTTACAATATGGTTTTATAATTACGCTGGTGCTTACCGGACGTCTGGGCCCGGCCATGCTCATTGTGTTGTTTGCGCTTCCTAAATTTATATGGGCATCAAAAGTTTTCCTGAAACCCCGGCCAGCTACAAAACCCGAAGGACCTTCGGGCGAAGGATGGCCCCTGTACCTGGTATCGCATGCCTTCAATTACAACCGTATATTTGGTATGCTGTTCCTGCTGGGACTTATTGTGGATGTAGCGCTTTACAAACTTGGATTTGTGTGGAATATACATCTATAACCATTCATTCAAATCATCGAAAACCTGTTGGTCCTGCCGGCAGGTTTTTTTTTGTGATTTTATTTTTGAATACCAACGTCCATGCGACTTGAAACAGCGTTGGCGATTTCAACTTTCGTATGTTGAAAACTAATTGCACACCTGCTTTCAGTTACTCGTGAAGCGCCGTAATTTTAAGCAAACCAAAACCGCTGCCTTTAGCCTTACCATGGAACACCTAAACCTGCTGATTCATTTACTCGATGATCCTGACCAGGAAGCTTTCAGACAAGTGAGCAACGAAATACTTACGCTGGGGCTGCCTGCTGTTGAACCGCTCGAAGAAGCATGGTTTAATACCAACGACAGGCTTACCCGGCAACGGATTGAGGAACTGGTTCATAGTATACAGTTCGATGGTTTGTACAGCGATCTGTCGGCCTGGGTGGCAGGTGGAGGTAAAGACCTGCTTCGGGGTTTTATGATTATTTCACGTTTCCAGTATCCAAACCTGGATGAGGAAAAACTGTTGGCCCAGGTGAATAAACTTACCCGCAGCGTTTGGATTGAGCTAAACGACAACCTGACCAGCCTCGAAAAAATAAAAGTGCTGAATCATGTGCTTTTTGCGGCACATAAACTGGGCGGCGAAATTGGTGATATCCATATCCCTGAACATTTTTTCCTGAACAACCTGTTGCAGTCGAAACGAGGCAATGCCGTTTCCATCGGAATATTATATATCATTATTGCCCAGCGGTTAATGCTGCCGGTTAAAGGTGTTGACCTGACCGGGAATTTTATTGCATGTTTTACACATCTGCCTGCCGAATTTGAGAATGACTACAAACCGCAGAACGAGGTTAAATTTTATATCAATCCTTTTGCCGGCGGCGCTGTATTTACCCGCAAGGAAATTATGCTGTACCTCGAAAAAGCAGAAATGGAAGTTACCCCGGCATGTTTTGCGCCTGCCGATAATAAAACCGCGCTGCAGCGCTGGTGCAGGGAACTGATGCAGGCTTATTCCGATAACGGGGTTAAAGACAAAGCACGCGAACTCAGAACTTTTATCCAGATTCTGGGGTAAAAGAGTTGTAAGGATTTAGTGCATAGTGCTTAGTGCTCAGTGCTCAGTGCTCAGTGCATAGTGCTTAGTGCTTAGTGCTGAGTGCTGGGTGTTGAGTGCTTAGTGCATAGTGCTTAGTGCTTGGTGACTGGTGCTTAGTGATCTGATAATTGTGATTATCAAGTATCATCCTCAACTGCTGATTGTCAGTGCGGTAATCCTAAATTACATCCGCCATCCCACATTCCACAATCCACAATCCGCAATCCCACATCCCACAATCCCACATCCCACAATCCGCAATCCGCAATCCGCAATCAACAATCCCCAATCAACTACCTATAATAGGCTTCAAGGAATTTTTTAATGTTGTTTTCAACCCGTGCCGGCACATTGCTTACATCGGCGCGTTCGAATTGCTGACCGGTTATGTTTTCGTAAAGTTCAATATATCGTTCCGACACCAGGTTGATAAACTCATCGGTCATTTCCGGAACCAGCTGCCCTTCCTTGCCCTGGAAACCGTTTTGCATCAGCCACTCGCGAACAAACTCTTTTGAAAGCTGTTTCTGCGGTTCTCCTTTTTCCTGGCGCTCCTGGTAGCCTTCTTTATAGAAATAACGCGACGAATCGGGGGTGTGTATTTCGTCGATCAGGAAAATTTCGCCATTCGATTTCCCGAATTCATACTTGGTATCCACGAGGATCAGTCCCATGCTGGCAGCTATTTTTGTGCCGCGCTCAAATATGGCCATGGTATATTTTTCAAGCACTTCGTAATCTTCCTGGCTCACCAGGCCCAGTTTCAGGATTTCTTCCTTCGAGATGTCCTCGTCGTGCCCTACGGCAGCTTTGGTGGTTGGGGTAATGATGGGATTGGGGAACATATCGTTTTCCTTCATCCCTTCGGGCATAGGAACGCCGCACAGCATGCGTTTGCCGGCTTTGTATTCGCGCCAGGCATGTCCGCTAAGGTAACCGCGTATCACCATCTCAACCTTAAAAGGTTCGCACAGCCGGCCAACGGTAACCATCGGGTCGGGGGTTGCAATTTTCCAGTTGGGAACAATATCCGAAGTATCGTCGAGAAATTTTGCTGCAATCTGGTTCAGCACCTGTCCTTTGTAAGGAATAGCCTTTGGCAGCACCACATCAAATGCCGAAATACGGTCGCTGGTAACCATGATTAGCAATTCGTCGTCGATATTATACACATCGCGTACCTTGCCGATGTATAAATCTTTTTGCCCGGGGAAAGAAAAGTTGGTCTTTGTGATGGCGTTTTGCATAAGTGTTGGGTTTTATATGATGTGATGGTCTTTTTGAGGCGGTAAAATTACAAAGGTTTACTGTATTGAAATTAAGAAACGCTTCCCGCGGCCCGATTGTTTTCAACATAGATGTTAATAACTGGCTTTTATGATGGCCGGTTGACCTTTTAGAGTGAAGATTTCATCACGGAAGTACATAATTCACCCTGGTGTTTTCGTGTTGAGCCCGTTACTCTGTGTTTCTTTGTGACCTCCGTGCCACCGTGGTATTTTATTATTTCCGGAAGCACCTACTCTTTTTTCTCGTAAGCATTAATAATGCGGGTTACCAGTTTGTGGCGTACCACATCGCGTATGTCGAGGGTGATAAAATCGATGCCTTTGATATTTTTCAGAATTTTCATGGCCTGCACCAGCCCTGAGTTCTGGTTGCGTGGCAGGTCGATCTGCGTGATGTCGCCGGTAATCACAAACTTCGAGGAGCGTCCCATGCGGGTTACAAACATTTTCAATTGTCCCTCGGTGCAGTTTTGCGCTTCATCGAGTATGGCAAAGGCATTTTCGAGGGTGCGGCCGCGCATAAAGGCAAGCGGGGCAATTTCAATGGTGCCGTCTTCGAGGTACGACACCAGTTTTTGGGTGGGTATCATATCCCGAAGCGCATCGTAAAGCGGCTGAAGATACGGGTCGAGTTTATCTTTCAGGTCGCCGGGCAGGAAGCCCAGGTTTTCGCCGGCTTCAACGGCGGGCCGGGTAAGTACAATGCGGCGCACTTCCTTGTTTTTTAAGGCACGTACGGCAAGGGCAACGGCAGTATATGTTTTACCGGTACCGGCCGGACCAATGGCAAAAATCATGTCGTTATCGGCAATGCTGTTTACCATTTTTTCCTGGTTCACGGTACGCGCCCTGTTCATCATGCCGTTTTTGCCATGTACCAGCACATCGGCGTTGGCTTCGCGGAAAGTTGAAATAGCCTCACCTGCGTTGCCGTTGCCGGCCAGTTTTCGGATATCGTCTTCATCGAGGCGTCCGTAATTATCGAAAAACATCAGCATGGAAGTGAACAGCTGCGAAAAAGTTTCTATCTCCTGTTCGTCGCCGTTGATGCGAAGCACCGCGTCGCGGGCAATAATTTTCAGTTTAGGGAACAGCTCGCGCAACAGGTTGATGTTTCGGTCGTTGATGCCAAAAATTTCGAGCGGGCTATATGATTCGAGTGAAAATGTGCTTTCGGTCATGTAATAAAATCGGTTGTTTTGAAAGTATTTGCAACCACACAAAATTAATGTTAATTCCAGATTATCCGCGGATATTTTTTAATTTTGACCCATCAGAAGGGCAGGGGTTACGCTTACCGCGAAATGTACCGCAAGCTTTGCGACAGATGTACGGATAAATTACCGCAATGAGTAAAGGAATGGATAATGAAGGATTAACACGTTTGCTCACGACAGCAAAAGTCCTTATCGCTAAATCATAATTAGCTGTATCTTGCATACGAAACACAGGACACAAAACTCAGAATGCAGAATACAAAGTAAAGAACACCAAACACAGAACATTAAATTTAGAACACAGAACAAAGAATACAGAATACAGAATACAGAACACAGAACACAAAGTAAAGAACACTAAACACTAAACGCAAAACTCATAACTCATAACACCACCACTCAGCACATAGCACTGAGCACCTAGCACTCATCACACATCACACATCACACAGCATTCAGCACCTAGCACTAAGCACCTAGCACTAAGCACATAGCACTAAGCACATAGCACACAGCACTCAGCACACAGCACTCATCACACAGCACTCAGCACTCAGCACATAGCACT
>CAYNVK010000102.1:5447-9346 GCA_964400395.1 uncultured Lentimicrobiaceae bacterium
AGCACTCAGCACACAGCACTCATCACACAGCACTCAGCACTCAGCACATAGCACTAAGCACCAAGCACTCAGCACACAGCACTAACCCACAATACACCCATCAAAATATTTTATTCCAATATGCCGATTATTACACTGCTAAGCGACTGGGGACTTGCCGATCATTATGTGTCATCGGTTAAAGGAGCCATTCTTAGTCGTATACCCTCAGCAGTTATTGTCGACATTTCGCATAACATCAGGCTTTTCGATATAAAACATGCTTCGTTTGTGATGCGCAATTCGTGGCGTAGCTTTCCGGCAGGCACCATTCATATTATTGGCGTCGACTCCATTGAATCGGACAAGCACCCGCATGTGATTGTAAAATCGGAGGATCATTATTTTATAGGTGCCGACACCGGACTTATTTCAATCATACTCGACCAGTCGCCCGAAAAAATCATTTCCATTTCGGTTACCCAGGATTCTGGCTATTTTACTTTTCCCTCCCGCGATCGGTTTGTGAAAGTGGCTGCCATGCTTGCTAATGGAACACCTATGGACGAACTGGGCGAGCCGCTCACAGCCTTGAATCCCAAAACCTTGCTGCAACCGCATTTCGATGGCAAAAATATTGTGGGCAACGTAATGCATATTGATAATTACGAGAATGTTTATGTAAATATTTCCGACCGTTTTGTTCGCGATTGCCTCGGCAAGAAACCGTTCAGGGTCATCTGCAAAAAAGATTATTTCCCGTTGGTAAAAGCCTATGGCGATGTGCGCGAAGGAAATCTCTGTGCCTTGTTTGCATCCAATGGATTGTTGCAACTGGCTGTTAACCGTGGAAAAGCAGCATCACTGCAGGGAATTTACATCGATCAGGAAGTCTGGATAGAACCCGACCAGGATTAAGACTTCGTTACCTGTATTATTTCAGCACGCCCTGCAACCTTTGCCCTGAATTTCGTACCTTTATGTTTTCTGATCACCATGAAAACACTGATCCTTTTTGCGGTTATTGCCGGCCTGCTTTTTTGGGGGTGCGAGAAAAGCAATGAAACTGTCAATCTTCAGTGCGATGCCACCGTGGTTGGCTTCGACCTGAATTGCTCCACCTGTATTTTGTCAATCCCTGGCGATGTTGCCGCAACTTTGGGTACAAACGAAGGCGCATCGCCTGCCTATTACCTGGCTGTAAACCTGGGGCGCAATGATTTTAAAATCGGCCAAACCATCCGGATTAAAGCCCGTAATGCTACTGATGCCGAACTGCCTGCATGCATTACCCTGTATGCATCGTACAATTACCGGAACATTTATGTGCTTGGTTACGAAAATCCGGGTAATCAACCCTTGAATGACACCCTCGAGCTTTCGTTTAAGCAGTGCGCACTTGATGCCGGCACGCAATATACCGTTTGCCTTGATACAGTGCTTGAAGATTCGCGCTGTCCGTCGGGTGCCGTTTGCATATGGGCCGGCGAGGCCATTGCCCGTTTCAAGATTCAGGGTAAAAACAATACACCTGTTTTCCTGACACTCAAAGAGGGCGCTGTTGAAACGGAAGATCCGGAATATTCGTTTTCATTCCTGAAACTGGCGCCTTATCCATCCATTAATAACCACCCGAAACTACAGGATTACACCGCCCGGGTGCTGATCAGGAAAAAATAGAGTACACCAAAGCCGTTCAAAAAGCTGCGGTAATCCTGATTTCAGAAACTTCGAACATCTTCAGTCCCTGCCTGACAGCTTTTGCTGGCTGGGTTAATCATTATTCTTATCTCTTTTATTTATTGAAGGTAATGTTCATTGGCTTGCCGGGATGAGCGTTCTATAATATTTAAGTCCTCAGGATTTGCACATCACAACCTTATTAAACTTCACTTGCCGCCCACTATTGCAGGGTACTTCACAATTGCTTATTTTTGCTTTTGAACTTCAATATGCATTTCCCAGGTTGTTTTTATAAAGTATGCAACAAGGTATTGTATTGCGAAGTATTAGTCCTCCATTAAAAATATTAATTATCCTATACCCTCAACCTATGAAAAACAAATTGTTACTGCTGATTGCCATGCTGCTGTCTTCAGTATTTACAGCGTTCGCGCAGCCAAAAACAAAAATTGAGTTAAAAGACAACTGGTACTACCTCAACGGGCAGAAGTTCTTTATCAAAGCCATCGGCTACGAAATCGGTGCCCGCCCGGGGCAGCATCCATACGAGGGCAACAGGGTTGAGGACCTCGATCTGATGAAATTCGATCTTAAGGTTATTAAAGAAGGAGGTTACAACACCATCCGTACCTGGAGCCAGTTTACAGAAGCACAGTTGAAGCTGGTGCAGGAATCCGGGCTTAAACTCATCATGGGTATTGATGTAAATCCCGAAGGCAACTATGCTGATCCCGCGTTTGTGAAAGAGTGTGTGGATAAAGTGAAAACCGTTACGGCTTATGCCAAAAAGTACGACTGCATCATCACCTACCTGGTGATCAACGAACCGCAAACCAACCATATTTACCAGGTTACTGGCAAAGGCTTTGTCGACCTGATGAAAACCCTGATCGATAACCTGCATAAAGAGCATCCCGGCATACCGGTGACCCTTTCGGCCAATGCTATGATCAGCGATTATATGGACGAAAGCTATTTCGATGTGTATGCCTACAATTGTTACGACCATACCGAAGCCCAAACGGCAACCATGGGTTTTAAGGATTATATCGGCGGACTGAATACACTCAACGGCTTAAATAAACCATTTATCACTACTGAGTTCGGGTATTCGGTTTCGCACAAAGGCTTTGGCCGCTATGGCGGAAATACCCTGAAGCAGCAGGCCGACGGACTTATTGCCAATTACCGCGACCTGATTGATGCCGGCGCCGTGGGTATGTGCCCGTTTTATTATGCTGACGGATGGTGGAAAGGCGGCGACAAAAACAGTCATGCACTCGATCAGCCCGAGGAATGGTTTGGTTTCTGGGGATACAGCGATGCCTCCGATAAATACGGTTCGCCACGCCCGGTTTGGTTTGCCATGCGCGATTATATGAAGGCGCTGATCATCAGTCCGAAAAATGTTTCGGTTCATACCGGAACCACCATACCGCTTGAACTTTATACCGATAAGGATGTAAAAAAAGTAATGATAAAATACCTCGATAAAGTCATTTACTCAAAAGCCCTCAGTACCGAAGGATACTTCGCCGACCAGGTTACCATTAACCCGGTGGGCATACAGGATATGGAACTGGCTTTCGAATTTTACGATAAGGACAATAAGATCGTAAAAACAGAATCCATAAGCATACTTGCATCCAAAACCGCAATCGATCTGCCAAAACTAACCATTGAGGTTACCCCCGGCAAGGATTTAAACGAAGGCAAAATTGCCTGCGTTAAAACAAGTATCGAAAACAAAGAGAATTTTAAATTGCTTGGCGACCTGAGGGTAAGTTACAATACCCACCTGGGTTGGGAAGTAGGGCCACAGGCCAGCGTACCGGTGAAAGAGCAGGACGGCCAGAAAGTTATTACCGCCGAAAATTTCTTCCATATCCCTGATAATTGCTGGATAGTAAACGCTTCGGCCGGTATCGCGGTGCAATATGGCAAGTTTATATTCCGTATCCACGACCAGAAAATAATTTTCCGTGGCAACTGGGCCAAAGAAGTAGGGCGGAAATAAAAATAACCACGCATGTATAACTCCCAACATGGCAGTGTTACATGGTGGTTCGTCACACAGCAACCAAATGCAACCGGCGATCGTTGAAGTTGCTTTTGCGAAAACTATTTAATGAAGGTATTGCTGCCCGGGGGAATCACCCTCGGGCAGTCTGTTTTTGAGGGAAACCTACTCTCTGCCCTATAAAAGTACTGAACTTGTTCGGGGGATTCCGTCCCTC
>CAYNVK010000103.1:0-9299 GCA_964400395.1 uncultured Lentimicrobiaceae bacterium
ACTAAAATCAAAATACTATGTTTCAAGAACTTGCCAGAATTATTACCACATGGCTTACGGACCTGGGACTAAGGCCGCAGGCTGCTGCAAAAATAGCGGGCATTTCCGACTTCCTTACCGTATTGGTGTTGGGTGTAATAGTATATTATATTACAAAATATTTCATTATCCGCATCATTAAACGAATTGCCGTAAAAACTGCCAGCAATTGGGACGATGCTTTACTCGAACACAAAGTTTTTCAGCGCATGGCTTTCCTCATCCCGGGAATCCTTATTTACCAGTCAATCCCGGTTACACTCGATGAATTTCCGGGTTTCATTTCTACCGCGCTAAAGCTTACCAATCTTTATATCATCATCGTATTCCTGTTGATTATAAACTCGTTTCTGAACGCGGTGTATGCCATGTACCAGAAAAGCGAGTTTGCCCTTTACCACCCGATAAAAGGATACATCCAGATAGCTAAAATCATTGTAGTTATCGTTGTATTCCTGCTGATACTTTCATTGCTGTTTAACCAGTCGCCATTATATATGCTTACCGGGCTGGGCGCATTTTCAGCAGTACTTTTACTCATTTTTAAAGACCCGATTCTGGGATTTGTGGGTGGCATTCAGCTCTCGGCCAACGATATGGTGCGCCAGGGCGATTGGATCAGTATGCCAAAATTCGGGGCCGATGGTACCGTTCTCGAAATTTCCTTAACTACTGTTAAAGTGCAGAATTTCGACAATACCATTTCGACCTTGCCAACATATTCGCTGGTTTCGGAATCGTTTCAGAACTACCGGGGCATGAAAGATTCCGGGGTGCGACGCATGAAAAGGAGTATCAGTATTGATATGTCGAGTGTTAAATTCTGCACCCGCGAAATGCTTGATAAATTCAGGAAGATAACTATACTTCAGGAATATATCGACCGTACCGAAGCTGAACTCGAAAATTACAATAAGGAAAACAATATCGACAATTCGGTTTTTATAAACGGTCGCCGACAAACAAATATCGGGGTGTTCAGGGCTTATCTCGAAGAATACCTGGCACATCACCCGCTGGTTGACAACAGCAGCGACTTGCTGGTGCGTCAGTTGCAACCAAATTCATCGGGTATCCCCATCGAAGTTTACGCATTTACCCTCGAAACCGGGTTTATCCGCTACGAAAAAGTGCAGTCCGATATTTTTGATCACATACTCGCAATTGTTCCCCAATTCGAATTGCGGGTATTCCAGAGCCCTACGGGCGAGGACCTGAGGCAGAGTAATGCAGTTTATTTTGAACGGAATGATTTTTCCGCCTAAAGGGTAACACTCCTGACTTTCTGCCTGATAGATTTCCATTTCAGAAACTCGAACCAGGTAACATTCATCAGAAGCATCAGTAATCCATACACCATATCTTCAACCGGAATGGTACCAAGCCTGATTCCCAGGTTCTGCGTGTTGTCGTAAAACACTACTTCGCCGGGAATAAATGAGCCGGTGAGTATACCGTTTACTATAAAAAAAGGAATAAGGGTAACAAAATACATCAGGTAAAAACGACCCATATACCGGCCCCGGATAAAAAAACGATGAACCAACAGGAAACTCCCTGTTGCCAGGAAAGTGACTGTTGTATAAAGCCGATCTGTGTTCAGCATACCAATAATTAATAGCACGATGGCCAGCCCCAGGCTGAACTTGTCAGCATATTTCCCCAGATAATCCCTGCGCACAAGGTAATTGAGCGAATGATAGGTAAACACGCAGGCATAAGGAATTGCCACAAAAAACATCCATTCTTCAAGCGGCAGGTTACCGATATAAATACCCAGAAGATACCGTGGATTAAACCCCCAAACCCCTAAATGTGTTTTGAGCATATCCCATGGAATAAAAACCAGCATGGTGAACGCCATGGCCGGAAACAGGAAACGCCAGCGTTTGTAAAATTGCAGCCTTTTATCGAAACCAGCTATAAACGGAATGCTTATCGCACCCAGGTTAATAAAAATGTATAGCCAGTGCTCCATTCAGTGGTTGGTTTTAGGATTTTACTGAAAATGCTGTAGTCTATTTGTTTTTCATTTTCCCAAACTCCTCCCGGTAATATTTTAAGGGAGCAATCAGGAAGCCGTAATTATAATGTGCATGCGGATTGTGGTGCTCCAAATGTGCCTTTACAGTGGCACGCAAATACCGGTTCGAGAAATTTTTCAATATCGGGATGCGCTGGTGTACATATACATCGTGAAACATAAAGTAAGCGCCGCCATAAAGCATGATTCCTATTCCGATACTAAGTAAATAGCTGTTAGGATTTACGACGCCAAGGTAAATAAGCAATATGCTGGGTACGGCAAATATAACGGCAAAAACATCGTTCCATTCAATTTTACGCCCATCGCGGATATGATGATCGCGGTGAAAGAACCACATAAAGCCATGCATCACGTACTTGTGTGTAAACCAGGCCATGAATTCCATAAAAAGGAATGCAAAAATTACAAGCAGTATGTTTATTAACAGTTCCATGATTAAGTATTATTGAATTAAAACTACATTGAATAAACAATTTTTCAATCAAACAGTTCAGGGAATCTTTCTTCCATTTTTTCCATTATAATCCTGAACCAAACGGTGTACTTTTCTGGTGCCGACCGCATATCTTCCATCAAATCAGCAGGTTTAATCCATTTATAATCATTTGCTTCTTCCGGATTCAGCTCCGGGATCCCGTTAAAGTTACCAAAAAACACGTGATCATATTCATGTTCAATCAGCCCGTTATCGAAATGGGCTTTGTATATAAACTCAAATGAACCTGACAATTCCGTTGTAAAACCCATTTCCTCTTTTAACCTCCGTGTAGCAGCCATTAGACTAACTTCGCCGGGCCTGGGATGACTACATGCAGTATTGCTCCATAATCCAGGGGTATGATATTTGGTAAAAGCACGTTGCTGAAGCAAAATCTCTCCCTGGTTGTTGAATACAAGTATGGACAGAGCCCTGTGTAGCTCACCTTTCAGGTGGGCTTCCATTTTCTCCATTTCGCCAATTGAATTGTCGTGAGTATCAACAAGTATTACATGTTCTTTCATTATTTCTTAGGATTGAATTTTGATATTAACTGGTTAACCGTGTTTCGTTCAGCCTTATCCAGATCGCCATTGTACATAATAAACCGGCACATCCGCAGGTAAAGATAAGAATTCGGACTGTTAGGACTTACGTTTGTAAGTGTTTGTATCACAATTGTTTTATCATTTTTAATTTCATCGTTGTAACCCAGAAAACCTGGTGCTTTAAGTTGGGTTGCAAGTCGTAAAAAACGTATTTCAGCATCAAGCGGACGTAATGCAACTGCTTTCTCGATTTCACTTTTACCATTATTAAAATACTCAAGCTTTTTCCGAACCCCGCTTACCGTACCTGCCGAAGCCGCTGATGCTGCGCCCCTGTATGCAAGCATTAACGGATCTTTGCTCAGGTCCATTTTCTCGAGCGACTTGTAAAGCTGAAAAGCCGCACCCTCTGACCTATCCATGGCAAAAAACTGGTCACGCACTTTATCGGGCGATATAGACTGAGCTTTAACTGCAATGCTTCCAAGGAAAAATGAAGTTAAAAGTAGTGACAAAAATATCCTCATATAGTATTGGTTAAGTTTTGAAAATAGGCCTTTAGCAAAAGTACATATTTCCTTCCATTCGATACTCTTATCCGCTCTTTTAGAAGTTTTTCAGCTCTCACTTTTCTGATTTTCAGTAAAAGCTCATGAAAATACACATATGCTACCAATACACCAAACCTGGCGCCATCAGGCAATTTCCTGATTCCGGCTAGTCCATCGGCAAAATCTTTTTCAATATCATCTTCAATAGCCCGTTTGGTTTCATCATTCCAATGTTTCATATCAATCCCGGGGAAATAACTGCGCCCCAGGTCTTTGAAATCAGCTTTCAGATCGCGAAGAAAATTAATTTTCTGAAATGCAGATCCCAATCGCATAGCCGAAGGTTTTAACTCAGCATATTGCTGCTCATTGCCTTCGCAAAAAACACGCAGACACATTAATCCGACTACTTCGGCTGAGCCTAAAATGTATGCTTCATATTTATTCTGATCATATTCAACTTTTTCAAGATCCATCTCCATGCTTTTCAGGAAAAGATCGATTAACTCTCTTTCAATTTTATACTGGTTAACCACATATTGAAAATTATTCAGGATAGGATTCAGGCTAATTTGCTCATCAATAGCGTGGTAAGTATCTTCCTTAAACCGTTGTAACAACTTTTGTTTGTCGTACCCATGAAAGGAGTCCACTATCTCATCTGCAAAACGAACAAATCCGTACACGCCGTAAATCGGATCATGAAACCGCTTGCTAAAAAAACGTATTCCAAGCGAAAACGACGTACTATATGCAACAGTCGTCATTTTACTCGACTTACGCGATATCATATCAAACAATTCTTTCATATGCTTTTATTGTAGGTAATTTCAGTAAATGTATGAAATCGTGAAGGGTATTAGATTTGTGAATTATTACTCCCTGAAATTTAATTTACTTTTTTAACGATTCCTCTTTAATAATAAGCTTTGCAGCCATCTCACCCGAAATAAGCGCCGGAGGTACGCCGGGCCCCGGAACCGTGAGCTGCCCCGTGTAGAAAAGATTGTTTACTTTTTTGCTCCGCATTTTGGGCTTCAGGAAAGCCGTTTGCAGCAACGTGTTTGCCAATCCATAAGCATTCCCTTTAAACGCATGGTAATCATTTTCGAAATCGGCATGTGCATAACTGCGTTTAAAAACAACATGCTCACTAATATCCTGCCCGGTCAGCGCCTTGAAGCGTTCAAGAATAATTTTGAAATATTTCTCCCGTATTTCTTCTGTGTCTTCGAGCCCGGGCGCAACCGGAATCAGGAAAAATAAATTTTCCATTCCTTCGGGCGCTACGGTTGTATCGGTCTTTGAGGTGCAACTCAGGTAAATAGAAGGATTTTCGGGCCATGCAGGTGTGTCGTAAATAAAATCAGCATGCTTTGCCAAATCCTGATCAAAAAATAAAGTATGATGCTCAATACCTTCCAGTTTTTTATCAAGGCCAACGTAAAATATCAGTGACGAAGGCGACAACACCCGGGAATCCCAGTATTTCTCCGAATACGACCTGTAGCCAGCCGGCAATAACTGCGTTTCAACATATTGATAATCGGCCGAAGCTAAGATATATGGCGCTTCGAATCGTTCTCCATTTGCGATAGCAGCTGTTATCCGGTTATCCGTAAACTCAAATTTTTCAACCGGACTATTATATACAAATTTTACGCCAAGTGAAGTGGCAAGTTTAACCATTCCTTCAACTACCTGGTACATCCCGCCTACAGGGTACCAGGTTCCAAGTTTTATATCACCATAATTCATCAGGCTATATAATGCCGGGGTAGTTTTACCGGTTCCGCCCAGGAACAGAATAGGAAATTCAAGCATTTGCCTCAAACGGGCACTTTTAAAATGATGTTTGAGATGCGCATCGAACGAGCGAAACATATGCAGCCTGAACACCGAAGCCAGCATTTCGGGCTGGGCAAACTCAAAAACAGATAAGCCTGGTTTGTACACAAACTTGCTCATCGCAATTTTGTATTTATACTCAGCCTCTTCCAAAAACTTCACGAGCGCTTTACCAGCTCCCGGCTCCTCTTTCTCAAAAATCTCAGTTATTTCATCAAAGGTTGCAGGCATATCAACAATTTCTCCTGGCCCAAAGTAAAAACGGTACGAAGGATCAAGCCGATACAACTGATAAAAGTCCTCAGGTCGCTTGTTGAATAGCGCAAAAAACTTTTCAAAAACATCGGGCATCCAATACCAGCTGGGTCCCATATCGAAAGTGAATCCATTTTCCGAAAATTTCCTGGCCCGCCCCCCGGGGGTACTGTTTTTCTCAAGCACCGTAACGTTAAACCCTTGCTGCGCTAATACTGCTGCAGCTGCAAGACCTGAAAAACCAGCTCCGATAATTATAACTTTTTTCATTCTATGAATTTGTTAATAAGAGAACAAACATCACCATACTTTTGTTTAATAAATCATCGGTATTATTAAACAAATAAAAATGATACACCTACTATAATCATAGTCAAATTTAACTTAATTTTGCAATGCATTTACAACCTGATAAATTCTGTGAGAAACAGATTGAATATCAAATAAAAAATTCAGTTAAAAGTTTTTTATTTGAAGTATTAGTTGTACTTTTGCAGCCCGAAAAATGGAAAGATAAGCAATTAAACGTTACACAGATATGTATTTAACGCCTGAAATCAAAAAAGATTTATTCAAAGAAAACGGACAATCTGATGCCGATACAGGATCAGCAGAAGGCCAGGTAGCCCTCTTCACCTTCCGTATCAAACATCTGACCGAGCACCTGAAAGAGAACAAAAAGGACCTTGCAACGCAGCGGTCACTGGTCCGTTTGGTAGGTAAACGACGTAAAATGCTTGATTACCTCAAAAAGAAAGACATCGAACGTTACCGCGCTATTATTGCCAAGTTAGGTCTTCGCAAGTAATCGGGTACATGATTTTATACACAGAAAGGCAATCTTCAAGTTGCCTTTTTTTGTATTGATACGAACTAGTTTTTGTTCGGAAGCTACCTGACAGCAAAGCTGCAGTTTCTGATGACGGACCTGCAAACCTTTCCCCGAAATAAGATTAATGCCTGTTCCGCAAGGCAAATACAACCAAGGCGGGCATATTACAAAACCGGCTGATCCGTGGTGCTCTATTCAATCGGTTTCGCACAAAACAAAGCACCTTATGTTACACAATAGAAATAAAGAGGTAAATTATGGAAGGAATTGTTAAAACCTTCGACATTGGCGACGGACGCATGATTTCGATTGAAACAGGCAAACTTGCCAAACAAGCTGATGGAGCTTGTGTTGTAAAAATGGGTAATACTATGCTGCTGGCAACCGTAGTCGCAGCAAAAGATGCTAAAGAAAACGTGGATTTCATGCCACTTTCAGTTGAGTATCGCGAAAAATATGCTGCCTCAGGCAGATTCCCCGGGGGATTCTTTAAAAGAGAAGCACGTCCTTCGGATAATGAAATTTTAATTTCAAGATTGATTGACCGCGCCCTGCGGCCATTATTCCCCGATAATTATCACGCGGAAGTTCAGGTTATTGTTACCCTGATTTCGTCCGACGAAACAATTTTACCTGATGCACTGGCCTGTCTGGCAGCATCAAGCGCCCTGGCTGTATCCGATATCCCTTTCAACGGGCCGGTAAGCGAAGTTCGCGTTGCACGCGTTGATGGCACATACGTTGTGAATCCCCTTATGACCCAACTCGAAACTGCTGATATTGATATTATTGTTGCCGCTACCGAAGCCAACATTATGATGGTGGAAGGCGAAATGAAAGAAGTTTCGGAGCAGGCTATGGTCGATGCCATTGAGTTTGCGCACAAACATATAAAACTGGCTTGCAAAGCCCAGCTGGAACTTGCCGGAATGGTTGAAAAATCATCACCAAAACGCGAGTATTGCCACGAAAAAAATGACGAAGAATTAAAAGCTTCAGTGTTAAACTTCTGCTACGATAAAATTTACAAGGTCGCCATGTCGGGATCAGGTAAAAAAGAACGTACCGAAGCTTTCGCAGCAATAAAACTGGAATTTACCGAAACACTGGATCCTGACTTTGCTGCCGAAAACGCACCTCTCATCGGTCGTTACTATCACGATGTTGAGAAAAAAGCCATGCGTGATATGATTCTGAACGATAAGCGCAGGCTCGATGGCCGTAAACTGGATGAAATACGCCCGATATGGTCGGAAGTAGATTACCTGCCAACAGCACACGGATCGGCGATCTTCACCCGTGGGGAAACACAGTCGCTTACCACGGTCACCCTCGGATCAAAACTGGATACCCAGGATATTGACGGTGTTGTTATTCAAGGCGAACAGGACTTCCTGCTTCACTACAACTTCCCTCCTTTCTCAACGGGCGAAGTAAAACGTATCATGGGAGTTGGTCGTCGCGAAATCGGGCATGGTAACCTTGCGCTACGTGCGTTGAAACCAATGATGCCTTCAAAAGACGTAAATCCTTACACCGTTCGCGTGGTAAGTGATATCCTCGAATCGAACGGTTCTTCATCCATGGCAACAGTTTGCGCCGGAACCCTTGCTTTACTCGATGCAGGTGTAAAACTCATTAAACCAGTTGCTGGTATAGCCATGGGGTTGATTACCGAAGGTTCTAAATTCTCCATTCTCAGTGATATTCTCGGCGACGAGGATCACCTGGGAGATATGGATTTCAAGGTAACCGGTACCCGCGACGGGATTACAGCCTGCCAGATGGACATAAAAGTTGATGGCCTTTCGGCTGAAATTATGGCGCAAGCCATGGAGCAGGCCCGCTTAGGACGTTTGCATATACTCGGCGAAATGGCCAAAACCATTACCGAACCCCGTGAAGATTACAAACCACACGTTCCGCGTATCGTTAAACTTACGATACCCCGCGAATTTATTGGTGCCGTTATCGGGCCAGGCGGTAAAATCATCCAGGAAATGCAGCGTGAAACCGGCACTACCATCGTTATTGAAGAGGTTGGCGAATTCGGAATTATTGATGTGGTTTCGAGCAACAAAGCTTCCATTGATGCCGTGAAGGAAAAAATCAAACGCATTGTTGCCGTTCCCGAAGTTGGCGAAGTATATAACGGAACAGTAAAAACCATTACTGCTTTTGGCGCGTTTGTAGAAATACTACCTGGTAAAGACGGATTGCTCCATATCTCGGAAATTGAATGGAGCAGGCTGAAAGACGTGGAAAGCGTACTTAAAGTTGGCGATAAAATCGACGTTAAATTAATAGAAGTAGATCCTAAAACAGGCAAGCTGAAACTTTCTCGCAAAGTATTGCTTCCCCGCCCCGAACAGAACGAAAACGGGGCAAAATAATCACCCCATATCAACTCACCTTCTCAATATTTTTATTGGGAAGGTGTTTTTTTTCACATTTGTGAAACCTGCTTCCCATTAATTGCGTATAGAGAACGCCAACACAAAATTTATACTATGAGGCAACTCAAAATAACTAAACAAGTTACCAACCGCGAAACCGCTTCGCTTGACAAATACCTGCAGGAAATCAGTAAAGTAGAACTGATTACTGCCGAAGAAGAAGTTCAGCTTGCACAGCGCATTAAACAAGGCGACCGTGCAGCACTCGAAAAACTTACCAAAGCCAACCTCCGTTTCGTGGTTTC
>CAYNVK010000104.1:0-9270 GCA_964400395.1 uncultured Lentimicrobiaceae bacterium
AGGTTCCGTTTTCCAGTTGCGAGGCCGATGAACGTGTAATTGATTTCCGGAGTGTAATAATTTCCTCATCGCTGTTCAGCAGTTCATCAGCTTTGGCTACATCGGCCAGGTATTGCTGCACCTGCGATTTGTTGGCCAGGTCGTAGGCATTTTTCTGGTTTTCGATGATGTTTTTGCTCAGGTCTACGATTTGTTTTTCGCGACGGGTTTCATTCCAGTTCCAGAAATTCCAACTTACTTTCGCACCTACCGTGCAGAAAAAGGCAGATCCTTCTTTAAACATATTATACCCGGGATTACCATAGCCTGCCGTTCCGAACCCGTAAAGCCGGGGGCGTTCCTTTGCGATGGTAAGCTGGCGGGTGGCTTCGAGCTTTTGCTGCATCAGTCCAAACACCCCAAACTCGGGCCGCAGGTTCGTGTAGGTCGAAAGATCTACGTTCATGGCGGGCTCCACAAAAAGTGTGTTGGTGCTGATGGTAAGTCCGGTTAACACCTGCAAACTGCTGATAAGTGCCTGTTTCTGCGATTTAACATCCAGCAGGCGCTGCCCGGCTTTCAGAATTTCGGCCTGCAGCACATCGGCAGCCGAAGGCAACAACACACCCTCTTTTACCGATGCCTTAACTTTTACCAGCCGGCCCGAAAGATCAGTAATGGTATTGTTGATCACCTCCGCATTCAGATCGGAAAGCAAAATACTGAAATATAACTGGTTGATACGCTCTTTCATTTTATAGAGCTCGGCATCGTTATTCAGCTGGTTGATCTGGCGGCTAAAATCCTCTATGGTTCCCTGGGCATTAATGGCTCCGCCCCCATAGATCAGCTGGTTGGCATCAACCGACATTTTGTACTGTGCTTTGGGAATAACCGGCGACGGAGCATTGGGCAAACTGAACAGGAGCTGGATTACCTCGTTCTGGTAGGTTGCCTGCCCGTTGAGGTTCAGCTGGGGTAATTTCGCGTTATCGATATTTTTGCGCTGCAAGTCGCTCGAACTCGCATAAATTTCGTTCTGGGCCGAGAGCGGGTTGTTACTCATGGCAGCGCCCAGGCATTCGTCGAGTGTGAGTACCTGCTGTGCCTTTACCTGTGTGGAAAGCACAACAAATAAACAGGCTATAAATGTTCTGTACCTCATACGGCTAAGGATTTATGTACAAAATCTATGACTTCAGTTTGTCGTATTTCCAGGTAGGCCTGGTATTCGGCATCGCTCATCTGGAAAATATTCTGGATGATAGGCCTGGCAACAAAGGGAAACAGGCACATGGCTATGGTATTTACAAGCAGGTGTTCGGCTTTTATCGGCCTGATAATTCCCCTGGCTGCTTCCTCATCAATCTGCTTCTGTATCATTACAGGATTGATACCCGATTTTTGAATATATTTCAGAAACCTTTCGGGGTTCGAATTCAGTGTATTGATTACAAACGTGGGGATATATGGATTCTCCTGTAAGGCATTGAGGTAAATTTTTACAAAAAAACTGATCTTTTCCTTTATTGCCAGGTCCGATTCGAGCAACTGCCTTACCGCCGGGAACAGGTGCGCAGCCACTTCGCTGAACACTGCTTCGAAAAGATTTTCCTTACTCCTGAAATAATAATGAAGCAAAGCTTTATTAATGCCAGCCTTGTCGGCAATTTCCTGCATGCGGGCACTTTCGTAGCCTTTGGCAATAAATACTTCGCGCGCAGCTACAAGTATTTGAATTTCTGTATTTTCGCCTGAGGTCGTCATAAGTTTTGTGTTTAATCAATTGGTTTAACCATATTGTTTAACCAAGCGGTCAAATTTAGAACAAAAAATAACAGGAAATACAAATTCCTGTTATTTTTTTTTAATATCGATGATATAAGCCCGTCCAGCGGGTATTTGTTGTAGATTAACTGGCCGGCAGAATAACTTTGATCTTCTGCCCTACTTTTAACCCGGCCTTGCCTGATAATTTATTCCATTCCTTCAGCTGGTCGATGGTGATGCCTTCGTAATGCTGGGCAATTTTCCAGAGCGTATCACCGGGTTTAACGGTATAATAAACCAGTTTCAGGTCTTTTTCGGCTTTCTTTGCCTTATCCTGTTTGGCAATTTCCTGTGCTGCTACGGTTGCATTGCTTCCACTGTCGGGGGCATTTACGCGTAATTTCTGACCTACAATCACATTATTTGTTTCCAGCGAATTCCAGGCTACAAGCTCATCGGTGGTTACACCATAATTACTCGAAATCTTGTTCAGCGACTCCCCTTTTTTTACCACATGGTATTTGGCAGGGGTAGCCTTTTGATGTGTTGCTGATTCTTTCCCTTTATTTGAAGCCAAATTTTCGGCTGCTTCAGCTTTAGCGGGAGCATTCACCCTGAGTTTCTGACCAACCATCACACTTTTGCTCTCGAGCGAGTTCCAGGCTACAAGTTCGTCGGCAGTTACATTGTAGCTGGCCGAAATTTTTGAAAGTGTTTCCCCTTTCTTAACCACATGGTACTTAGCAGCAACAGCATTAGAGCCCGAGGTATGCTGCTTGGTTTTTTCTTCAGTATTAACCGCCAGGTTTTCTTCAGTTTCAGTCTTACCCGGGGCGTTTACCCTGATTTTCTGACCCACAAGTACATTCTGTTTTTTCAGATGGTTCCATGCCATCAGGTTCGATGCAGTCACGTTGTATTTAGCAGCAATTTTGCCCAGGCTTTCACCTTTTTTTACTACATGAATTTTTGCAGGTATTTCCCTGGTTTGGGTTTTTGTATCGACCTCGGCAGTAGTTTTTTCTTTCTCCTGCACTTCGTTATTTGCGGCTACATCCTGGGTTACCGGTACTTCCTTAGGCGTTTTTGCTTTAACAGCAGGTTCTTTTACCTGTACGTATATTTTAAGTGATTGCCCGCGTGCCACCGACGATTTCTTCAGCTTGTTCCATTTTTTAATTTCGGAGGTGGAGCAATCGTATTTCCGTGCAATAGTAGCCAGGGTTTCGCCTTTACGCACTTTGTGAGTAACACGTTTGGTTACATAATCATAATCGGTGTTATCCTGAACCTTAAACTGATTTGGGTCGTATCCTTTCAACTGGTAGTAAGCATACAGCGAAGGCTCATTATTGATAAAATCAGCAATTGACTTTTGGGGCAAACGGATATAAAACGGGTTTGCAGGTGTGGCGGGTATAAAACCTGTGCGGAATGTAGGGTTTAAAAATTCGAGATCGGAATAGCTTAACTTGAGTTTATCAGCAAGTATGCCCAGCGTAAGCGGCTGATGTACAGCTACTGTATCCGTTTCGTGGTACACGGTTTTGGGAAGTACCGGGTATATATTATGTTCATTGGAATAAGCCATCACATAATTAACCGCAATAAAAGCAGGAACATAATCGCGGGTTTCGCGGGGCAGGTAAGGCATTATTTCCCAAAAGGTCATTTTACCTCCCGATCGCCTGATAGCTTTGTTTACATTTCCCGGTCCTGAGTTATAGGCTGCGAGTACCAGAAGCCAGTCGTGGTACATATTGTACAGATCGTTGAAATGCCTGCAGGCAGCTACCGTCGATTTGAGCGGGTCGTTGCGGTCGTCGACATAGGAAGTAACTTCGAGCCCGTAAACTTTACCGGTGTAATACATAAACTGCCATAAACCACCTGCCCCAACCCTCGAGCGGGCTTTGGCATTCAGCGCTGACTCTACAATAGCCAGGTATTTCATTTCGAGCGGGATATTGTATTTATCGAGTTGCTGTTCGAACATGGGGAAATACATCTGGGCTAATCCCAGGACCCTCGAAGTAGTTCCTCGCTTTTTGTTCGCATACAAATCGATGAACATCCTTACATAAGGATTGTAAGTGAGGTTTATAGGTGAACTTACATCAAGCCTCTGCATGCGGTAGTAGTACACCGAATCGGGATAGGTAGGAACAAAATTGGGCAGAAAATTATATTTGTTCTCGTTAAGCAGGCACATGGTATTTTCGCTGTTTTCGAAATACTTGAGCGTGCTCAGACTATCGAGTGCGGCTACTATAAAATTATCTTCTACCAATTCCATTTCTCCCGGTTTTTTGTCGGGTGAATTATAATCGCCGGCTTGCTGTGCATTAACCACAACAGTAAGCCCAAGCAAAAAGGTCATCAGTAAAATTTTCACTGTTTTAATCATATTTTATCTTTTATTTTTCACGGCTTACACCCCAAATGCGGGCGAAACCACAATTATTTCAAGCTTGTTAAGGTTACCTAACCTCTGATTATCTGTAAAGTACTCATTCCTGTTCCCCGATATATCCCATTCAAATGGTATATCGTCGCCATTAAAACACAACGCTTTAAAAGTACAATAAACACACGCTGCGAAATGTGTGAATTACTTTTTTAATGCACAATCTGTTGTTCAAAAAGTATAACGACTCAAACCGGCATTTTGGTATACCAAAATATCGATTTCCCAAGTCATAGTGTCCTGGTTAGGATGGCAGCGTGTTCAGTAAACTGCAGAACTGAAACAAAATCTTATTTGCCGGTATTAGGATCCGACTTGGCATCTGAATCTTCTTCTTTCATTCCATCCTTAAAGCTTTTTACGCCTTTGCCAATGCCTTTCATCAGTTCAGGAATTTTTTTACCGCCAAATAGTAAGAGCACGATGGCAAGAATAAGAATTATTTCAGTTGGCCCGATTTTACTCATATAAATGTCTTTTTAAAGTGTGTAGAGCGCAAAGTTAACGCAATTACATTCACATTCCCGACCCTTTTAACATAAAAGTTCTAAAAATATCAAAAATGATAAATATAAACTCCATTATTCCTTAACATACAACATGCATAAAATGAATAATTTAATCATTAAGTTTATGCCCGGCTCAAGTCAGAATACGAATGTACACTACGCCATAAACTAACATTTTACCCTGACGTTTAGCGCATATTTTTTTTCGGAACCCGGGCATCATGAAACTTCCCTGATCAACAGATCCGCAGCTAAAATTCCCCTGTTTGATAGCTAAATATTAAGCCAGCTGGCGGGATTCTGAACGATGGTACCCTGCCAAAGCTCAAAATGCAGCCTCGACCTGGATTCGCCCTGACCTGTGGCTACAGTACCCAGCGATTGTCGTATTTTAACCTTATCACCCTTTTTCACTGATACCGATTCGAGGTTCGAATAAACCGAGAGATAGTCGCCATGTCTTACAATAACCACATAATTGAGATTGGCTATAAACATGATACTCGATATTTCGCCATCGAAAACCACTTTAGCCTGGGCACCCGGCGTTGAAGTTATATCTATCCCGTTGTTCTTGATTTTTATATTCTGAAATTCGGCATGCGGATGCTCGCCAAAAGAGGATATAATGGAACCGCGGTCGATAGGCGACGGAAGACGCCCTTTGTTGCCGGCAAAACTACCGCTAAGCGCAACATCTTCGGCCGATACCGACATACTGTTCGAACTTGCTGGCGCAGCTTTTGCCGCTGTTGTGCGTGTTTCTTCCACCCTGGCTATTGGCTCTGCCTTTGGCTCAGCTGTTTTTTTACCCGACTCTGTTTTTGCCTTCGATTTATTTTCTGATTCAGCTTTTGCTTTGGCCTTGCGTTCGGCCTCAGCGGTGGCTTTACGCTCGTTGGCCAGATTTGCTGCTTTCCGCGCTTTTTCCTCGTTTGCCTTCTTTATTTCGGCGGCAACAACATTTTCGATGGCGATCTGCAATTTATTCAGGGCCACCTCATTATTCCGGAGTTTTACAAGCAGCGTTTTTTCCTGCGAGGTAAGATTTTTAATTTTCTCATCTTTCTGGGTCTTTTCGTTGGCCAGTTCATTCCGCTCCTTTTCCTGCGAATGTTTCAGTTGCAGCTTTGAGGATTTTTGCCGTTCAAACTCAAGTTTTTTTGCCGCAAGCACCTGTTGTGTTTCATTAATCGACTTTACCTGTTCTTTCCTGTACGAAGTATATTGCTGCAGATATTTAAGTCGTTTATAGGCCTGGTTAAAATTATGAGAAGCAAAAATAAACATGAGCCGGTTATATGCGCTTCGGTTGCGGTATGTGGAATAAATTATACGTGCATATTCAGCTTTCAGGCTACTGAGATTCAGTGTGATGCGATAAATGGTGTCGTTCAGGTTTTTCACCTGGCTGTCGATACCTCCAACCTCTTCTTCAATTTCATTAATCAGGTCCTCGCGTTTGCTAATTTTCTTGTTGATGAGAACAAGCTGGTTAAGGTTGGCTGACTTGTTGAGCTTTGTTTGTTCGAGCTCGCGGTTTAATTCAATGATTTCTTTTTCGAGCTTCGATTTACGGCTTTGCATTTTGCTTTTATCACTTTGCGCATACATGCTGATGGTTGCAAACCCAAGCAGCAAAACCAGGGCGCAGCCAGATAAAAGCAGATATAAGCGTGTATGTTGATGCCGGAAATTACGGGTCATTACTTCTTGGGTTGGATAGTAGTAGTTCGGGTATAGGTGTCAGGAATCCGGAACGGATAGGTCTGATCCTGGTTCAGCTGGATTTTTGAATATTTGATCTGGATCCCTATTTTCTTATCATCAGTTTCCACCTTAAAATCGAGGCTGGTAGGGATAAGTTCACTACCTACCGTTTCGAATTCGGCATAGTTGGCTGTAAACTTACGGCTATCGCGTTCGGCTTCTTTAAGCAGTACCCTTAACACTTTGAAACTTTCAGGATCGAGCCAGATGCTTTGTATCGGGATGCTGATATCATCTTCACTTTTACGAACAAACCTGCGGAGTTTACGGCGATCGACGGTATTGAGCTTATATTGCTGGTTTTCGACCGATGCCTTAAAGGTATTAGATTCGTAAAGCGAAAAATCATTACCCAAAAGAAAAGCCTGGGCCATATCGAAATCGAGGGTTTTATTCAGCAATTGGTTGATATACCCAAAGCTATTCACAAAATATGTGTTGCTCAGCCTGTTGATATATTTAATTGAATCGGGGGTAAGCATAAAACGAACGGCTTCAATTCCAAGTGCCGGCGTAATTGATATCCATATAATGCTGTCGTGTTCAATACGCAGGTTACCCGATACTGTTGTCTTTTTGCGATCGACCTGGTACGTAACATTGAATTTTGCCGAGAACTGGTCAAATTTCAATTCATGTTCCTTCAGTTTCGTGGTAAGAAATTCGGCACCTTGTTCCTTGATGGGTTCCCTTACAGCTTTGCGGCTTGAGGAACAGGATACGATTCCGTTCAATAAAATTATCGCTAAAGCCAATCGTGCAAACGCCCTTATGTGTTTACTCATATAGTTTCCTTTCCTTGATCTTCTTCTCCAGGTTTTGGGATCCCGTTCCTGCGTTGAGGGCTTTTTGCCAGTTCAACACAGCTTTTTCAGTATCGCCCAGCTTAAAGTAAATATCTCCGAGATGTTCGAGTAAGTCCGAATCGGGCGAAGCAGTGGCCGAAACGGCTTTCTCAACCCATTGTAATGCTTCCGGGTAGCGGCCAAGTTTATATAATACCCATCCGTAGGTATCCATGTTTGCCGGATTGGCGGCATCTAATTTAAGCGATTTTGCAGACATAACTTCAGCTTTCGCCAGGTTTTCGTTTCGCAACGACAAATAATAAGCGTAATTATTCAGCACATAGCTGTTCTCCGGATCCAGTTTCAGGGCCTTTTCGTAGCTTTCGTCCGAAAGTTTGTAATTTTTCAACCGGTTATACGCATCGCCAAGGGAAGTATAAAACTGAACCAGGAGCGCGTTATTCATGCTAACCAGTTTAATACCGGCATTCAGGCTCTCAACAGCAGCTTCGTATTTATTTTTCTGCAGCTGCGCAACCCCCTTAAACAGGTATGGCACAGGGAATAATGGAAATAATTCAACGGCCCTGCTGCCTTCATTTTCCATGGCTTCGTAATCGGAAAGTTGTATCTCGGTATTTAAAAGGGTTTCCCATACGGCATAACGGCTGCTATCAATAGCAATAACCTTGCGGTATTCATCACGGGCTTCGGCATACTTCTTATCATCCAGCAGAAAATCACCATACATGGAGTGTGCTTTTGCATTATCGGGATGCGTTTCAACCAGAATCTGGGCAAGGTTTATAATATCAGGCTTATTGGCATTATATACTTCAGCAGCGGTAAAATAAGTCAACAACACCCGTATTTTAGTGTCGATATCAAGCGCAGGATTTGCAAAACCAAGTTTTAATTCGTCGAACGTGCGTTTAACATCGCCCTTTTGCCTGTAATAATCGGATAAGCTGATATGGATGTACGGATTTGAGGGATCCTTTTCCAGGATTTTCTGGTAATACACAATAGCCTGGTCGGGTTTTCCGGCATTCATATACATTTCGGCAAGCATCGAATTATACCTGGTTTCATCCTCAGGAAACTGGACGATGAGTTTTTCGAGTTCCTGGGCTGCTTTGTCTGTCTTTTTCAGTATCAGGTATATCTGTTGTTTTTTTAACGAAATTTCCTCGTTAACGCCAATAATTTCCTCTATTTTATTGTATGTTTCAACTGCACCATCACCGTCTTCGTTCATCAGGTAGGCATTGGATAGCTCGAACAAAAAATCGACATTTCCGGGATCCTGTTTTACCAGGTTTTCGCATGTTTTGAGCAATTCCTTTTTGCGGTCGGCTTTACCATAAATTTCGACCAGGAGCAATTTGTACCACTTATTTCCGGGTTCAAGTTCCGATGCCTGCTCGGCATACGATGCCGCGGTTGCATAATCGGCAGCCGTATAATAAAGCTGGGCAAGCTCGTACATCGAAGCCGAATGCTTTGGATTTTTTTCGATACACGATTTGTACAGGGTTATAGCGCCTGCATAATCGCCCTTCAGTTTTGCTGTGGTAGCATCGAGAAAAAGGTTGGTAACTTCCTCAGTATTACCGGGTATTTCGACCGTAGTTTCAGCTTTATTCTTCTTTTTCTTTTCGCGCTTCTGCGAAAATGAAATTCCGGGCCACAAAATGCAGGCAAGAAATATTACGATTATTATCCTATTCATTCAGCAGGGTATTCAGGTGAATAATTATTTTAGCAACCGGTTTGATGTCCGAATTCATCGAAGCAGGTTGCATGTATAACTCTGTATTTAAACATTTTATTTTCAGTGAGGCTCAGCAATACCGAATTTTATTCGCATTAAAGCTACAATTCCTTCCATCAGTTCGTATTGCCGTGCCTTCATAAAATCATTTTGAATTATCTGGATCAGCAGAAAAATACTAAGTGATGTTCATATGCCGAAAAACGTTCCGGT
>CAYNVK010000105.1:0-9265 GCA_964400395.1 uncultured Lentimicrobiaceae bacterium
AGCGGATAATGGCATGGTACATGTGATTGATGCGGTACTGATTCCCGAAACTACCACAAGTGTGGGAGATTTTGAGAAAGGCGGTGCCAAGGTCAGAATTTATCCTAATCCGGCATCATCGGTGGTAAAAATTGACTTAAAGCCAACCTCCGATAATACATTGATATCGTATGTAAGAATCGCTAAAATGGATGGGAAAATTTTATTTGATATTCCTGTTAAGGAATCACAATTTACATACAATGTTGATAACCTGGCACCTGGAATGTATTTTGTGAGCGTAAAACAAAATAATAAGGTAAGAACCGAAAAATTGATTGTTAAGTAGTCATATCAATGAATTAAAGGAAAATCAGTTTTTCTGTTGATTTACTTCTAATTTCACCGTTGGAGTAAATAATTAATAAAACAGCCCGGAACTACTAAAAGTTCCGGGCTGTTTTATTACAGGGGAAATTCAGATTATTTCCCTAAAACTTCTTCCAGTTTTTTAACCAGGTCCTCACCACGAAGTCCGGCAGCCAGTATTTTTCCTTCTTTATCGAGCAGGAAATTAGCTGGAATTGACATAACTCCGTATTGTTTGGCAGCAGCATTATCCCAGCCAACCAGGTCGCTTACGTGGGTCCAGGTTAAACCGTCCTTTGCTACAGCAGCCGTCCATTTGGCTTTATCTGTATCGAGCGATACGCCTAACACGGTAAATCCTTTGCTGTTGAATTTCTTATAAGCGGCAACCACATTCGGGTTTTCGGCACGGCAGGGGCCACACCACGATGCCCAGAAATCAACCAGTACTACTTTGCCTTTCAGGCTGCTCAGGCTTACTGGTTTTCCGGTTGAATCGTTCATGGTAAATTCAGGTGCAGGCTGCCCGGGCTGAACTTTGTTGAGTATGGTTTCGCGTTCGGCCAGTTTTTTAACATAAGATGAGTTGGCAATGGAAGGATCCATGGCTTTGTTGATGGCTTTCAGATCGTCGAGGGTATAAGCATAGGCATTGCTGATTGCCAGGTAAGCAGCCACAACGCTTTTACCGTTTTTCAGGATGTAATCCTTTGTGAATTCCGACTGTTTTTTCTGAATCGAGTCGAAAGCGGTTTCAATTTTTTTGGTAGTAACCGTATCCTTGGCTTCTTTGGCTTTCATATAGTCGCCATACAAAGCTTCCATTTTATCGTTGTATACTTTATCGTCTTTCTGGTATGCAACCAGTGCATCGTGGGTTGTGGAACCGGTAACTTCTGATTTATTGATGCTGTCAGCATATACTTTCATGGTAATGGCTGAGTTTTCGATAAAAAATGGTAATGCGCCATCTTTGTCCATCACTTTCAGGTAGTACACTTCGGGCATATCAACTTTACCGGTAAAAGAGAATTTCCCTTGTTTCACCTGCACTGAGTCGGCTGTAATCATTTTGCCTTCTTCACGTTTTTTGAGCAATACCCATGCGCTGTCGGCTCCGGTAATGGTTCCTTCGATGGTGTATCCACCTGTTGTTTTTTTGCTGCAAGCAAATACAGAAATAAGTACAGCGATCATCAGGCCGCCTGCAAGTAATCTTTTCATATTGTTTTGTTTAGAGGTTTGTTTGGTGCAAATGTATGTTTTTTTTGTTATCAGCCATAAGCTCAGCAAAACACAAAAAAAACAGTAATTATAAGGGTAATCAGGATTTTGCCTTGGAGGGTGCGAAAATATACTCGAACAGCATGATAAAAAGGAAGGTAAACAAGGTACTCACAATTACCCGCAGCATGGTTTGCCAGAATTCATCCAGGCTCATTACATCGAGTAAATTGATGAAAAGCTGGTGGGCAAAAGTAACCAGCATCGCGTAAGTCATAAACCATTTAAGACCCATTTGCTGTAATTTGGGCTGGGTTGTTACGTCGTACTCAGGTTTTTCGCCTACCAGTTTAATGATGAGTGGCCGCATAAAGGCTGCAAAAACACTGCTCGCGGCATGTAAGCCCAGTGTGCCGCTGAAAATATCCACTGTTAGCCCGGTGCCAAAAGCAAGTAAAAGCAAAAGCCAGCCCGGGGTTTCGAACGGAAGCAACAGGATGAATAACAGGTATACATATGGATTGAGGAATCCATAAAAATCGACTTTGTTCATGATCAATACCTGTATCAGCAACAAAGCCACAAACCTGAAAATATTTGTAATTACCAGTCTATTCATCTTTGAGCCCTTCCGTACTTTTTTCGAGCGATTCCTGCTCTTCTTTCATCAGGTTTTTCACCACGTAAACATATTGCAGCGAATTAAAATCGACACTGAACTTGAAAGGAATGGTATAAAAATGCTCGCCTTGCTCAACCCGGTAATCGGTTATGGTTCCAATCATCAGCCCGGCAGGGAAAATATACGAGAACCCGCTGCTCACAATGGTATCGCCCCTTGCTATTTTAACGTGGGCCGGTATATCGGTAAGCGTTCCGTACAGGTGATCAACGCCATTCCATACCACAGTACCCATTTGCCCGTTTTTCAATATTTTTCCGCTAAGGCGGGTGTGCTTGTTGAGCATACTCATTACCCAGCTGAAATTTTCCGATACATTTACTACCGTTCCGGCAATACCTGTCGGGGTTATTACGGCCATATCCTTTTGGATGCCACTCCGGCTGCCCTTATCGAGCATAATGTAGTTGTTCCTTTTGCCAACGGTATTCAGCACCACTTTGGCTACAATATATTTGTATTGTTGTTTGTAGAGGGTGTCATTAACCCAAAAGCTATTGGTATCATTCCTGAGGTACGAAACGCCTTTCATCTGCCTGAGCATAGCATTTTCCTGGGCAAGGTGCTCGTTGGTGGTACGTAGTTTCAGGTAATCGGTTGCATCACTCACGGTGGTGTAGAAACGGCCGGTTACCCGGCTTCCGGCTTTCAGTATGGCAGAGCTTTGGTAATACGTTGAATTTACCAGCAGTGTAACTGAAATAAACTCAAGCAGCAGGAATAACAGCAGGAAATGATACCGGATAATGAAAACCAGGATATTGCGCATAGTATGCTACGGTATCGTGTGTAAATGTTTTTATTAACGTGCATGCAAAAACCAGGTGGCTATTGCAAGGTGCCATGTTCAAGGTTCCGGGTGCCGATGAGCGTCGGGACCCGGAACCCGGAGCCTGGAACATTTTTATTTAATCAGGAAGGTAAACTTATCAAAATTCTTCAAAGCTATACCTGTGCCACGTGCTACAGCATGCAAAGGATCGTCGGCAACATGAACCGGCAACTTGGTTTTCATGTGTATACGTTTGTCGAGCCCGCGCAACAGCGATCCGCCACCGGCCAGGTAAATACCTGTTTTAAATATATCGGCAGCCAGTTCGGGTGGTGTCATTTCGAGGGCATTGAGCACGGCGGCTTCAATTTTCGAAATCGACTTATCCAGCGCATGCGCAATTTCGGCATAGTTCACGTATACTTCTTTCGGAATACCGGTAAGCATATCGCGGCCGTGTACTGCATAGTCAGGTGGCGGGTTATCAATTTCGGTAAGTGCCGATCCTACTTCAATTTTAATGATCTCGGATGTACGTTCGCCGATATTGATATTGTGCTGTTTACGCATGTATTCTTCGATGTCGGCATTAAAATCGTCGCCGGCAATACGTATCGATTTGTTGTTCACAATTCCGCCCAGGGCTATAACTGCAATTTCGCTGGTACCTCCGCCTATGTCAATTACCATGTTTCCGGTAGGTTCGAGCACATCAATACCGATACCGATAGCTGCGGCCATGGGTTCGTGTATAAGGCGCACTTCTTTGGCCCCGGCCTGTTCGGCTGAGTCTTTCACGGCACGTTCTTCCACTTCGGTGATACCTGATGGTATACAGATAACCATGCGTAATGCGGGTGGAAAAAGGCTGCGGCCCGGGCCTATCATTTTAATAAACTCGCGGATCATATACTCGGCCGACTGGAAATCGGCGATTACGCCATCGCGAAGCGGACGAATGGTTTTAATGTTTTCGTGGGTTTTACCGTGCATCATCTGTGCCCGTTTGCCCACAGCAAGTACCTTGCCCGTATTGCGTTCAATAGCAATAATCGATGGTTCGTCTACAACTACCTTATCGTTATATATGATGATGGTATTGGCAGTGCCAAGGTCCATCGCAATTTCTTTGGTAAGAAATGAAAAAAGTCCCATGTTTGTGTGTTCTTCCTTTATGTGTATTTAGTTCCTGAGCGTATGGTTTAAATTACCTTGCTGTTTTAATGTTTAAAATGCCGGATGCCGGTAAAGGCCATCGCGATTCCTTTTTCGTTGCAGTAGTTCACAGAGTCTTCGTCGCGAACCGAGCCACCAGGCTGAACCACTGCGGTGATCCCTTCATTATAAGCCAGCTCAACCGAATCGGCAAAGGGGAAAAATGCATCCGAAGCCATCACCGCACCATTTAAGTCGAGGCCAAATTCGGCTGCTTTCGATATGGCATGTTTCAAAGCATCAACTCTCGATGTCATGCCGCAACCTGCACCCAACAACTGAGCGTTTTTTGCAAGCACAATAGCATTGCTTTTTAAATGTTTAACAATGATATTTGCAAAAAGCAAATCCTTAACCTGCTGCTGATCAGGGTGGGCGTTAGTAACAATGCGCAGGTCATTGGCCGTTTCGGTTCGTGTATCTTTGCCTTGCTCTATAACCCCGTTAAGTACTGACTTAAATTGTTTTGCCTGAAAATCAACCGGTTTAGCCTGCAAAATTATTCTATTTTTCTTTGACTTCAGGAGTTCGAGTGCATTTTTTTCGTAATCGGGTGCAATTATTATTTCGAAAAACAATTTATTCACTTCGGCAGCAGTGTCGGCATCAACAGTTTTGTTGGTAACTACCACTCCGCCAAAGGCCGAAACCGGATCGCCTGCCAGCGCATCGAGCCAGGCTTGCTTTAGCGTGGGGCGGCTTGCAACACCACAGGCATTGGTATGTTTTATGATTACAAAAGTTGGCTCGGTAAATTCGTGTATCATCGCCAGCGCCGCTTCGAGGTCAACCAGGTTGTTGTACGAAATGGCTTTGCCGTTATGCTGTTCAAATAGTGCCGACAGATCGCCATAAAAAACACCTTCCTGGTGGGGATTCTCTCCGTACCGGAGTACTTCGCTTTTTTTCAGGCTCTGTTTAAAAGCCGGAATAGATGTCTTGCGGTTGAAATAAGTGAAAATGGCAGAGTCGTAGTGCGATGAAACATTAAAAGCCTGTGCCGCAAAGTAATACCGGTCATCCAGATCGCTGTATCCCTGCTTTTCATCAAGTAATTTGATCAGGTCGGTGTATTGGTCTGCCGAGGGCACAATAATAACATCGTTATGGTTTTTAGCCGCAGCCCTGATCAGCGAAATGCCACCTATATCAATCTTTTCAATGATATCTTCTTCACCTGCGCCCGAGGCAACAGTTTCTTCGAAAGGGTACAGGTCAACAATTACCAGGTCGATAGGCGGAATAGCGAATTCGGCAGCTTGTTTCAGATCTTCTTCTTCTTCGCGGCGATACAAAATACCTCCGAATACTTTAGGGTGCAGCGTTTTTACGCGCCCGCCGAAAATTGATGGATACGCTGTGAGACTCTCAACGGTAACGGCATCAATTCCCAATCCACGAATAAAGTCGTAAGTGCCCCCGGTTGAGTAAATGGTAACTCCAAGCGCATTAAGTTTGTGTGCAATTTCGTCGATATGGTCTTTGTGGAACACCGAAATGAGTGCCGATCGTATCTGTTTTGTAGTATTCATAAGGGTTTTAGGATTTCGCAAATGGTTTGCAAGTTTACGAAATTTTGAGGCATGTTTTATGGATAAACGCGAAAAAGAAGTATTAATTATTGAAAGTATTTCCAAATAGTGAATAGGAATAAAATTGTATGTAATTTTACCGTAGAATAGGTGAAAGGATTCAACGGCCATTATTAGTTGTAAGCACCTGGCGGCCTCGGGCAAATTAATTTATTTGTTCGTTCGGGGTTCGGGTATTCCGGCAGGCTGTGAGGTGAAACAAGTTTATTTCATCCGGGAATCCTGCATTTGTATAAACAAGAAACCCCAATTAAAATCAATATATCATCATGCTTTATTTCAGGTTGATCCGTGAGTCGTTTGCATTTGCCATGCAGGCTATAGTTGCCAACAAGGTACGTACGTTTTTATCGTTGCTGGGTATTACTATAGGTATATTTTCGGTTATTTCGGTGCTTACTGTTTTCGATAGCATCGAAATGAAATTGCGCAAAAACATCGAAGAACTGGGCAGCAATGTGCTGTTTATTCAGAAATGGCCCTGGGCTATGGGCGATGCCAATTATGCATGGTGGGAATACATGAAAAGGCCCGAAACCCGGCTTCAGGAAATGGAAGAAATTCAGAAGCGCACCCATCTGGCTGATGCAGTAGCTTACTATGTGGGCACAAACCGCAACATCAAGAATAATGGTATCACCATGGAAAATGCAACCATTATAGGAGTATCGCAGGATTATGAAAAGGTAGATATACTCAATTACGGGCAAGGGCGGTATTTTTCGTATTCGGAGTCGCAGAGCGGTACTCCGGTAGCTGTGGTCGGTTCACAAATTGTAGAAGAGCTGCTCGACAACACGCCCGACCCGCTCGGTAAGGAGTTGCTTGTTTTCGGGCGAAAAGTTCAGATTATAGGCGTATTCAAAAAAGAAGGCGACGATAACTTCGGAGGTTCAAAAGATGACTGGGTAATGGTTCCCGTAAATTTTGCCCGCAATTTTATTGATCTGAACAGCGATAATATTGGTTCATCTATTATGGTGAGGGGCAAAAAGAATGTGAGCAACGAAGACTTGCGCGATGAACTTACCGGGATTATGAGATCTGTACGAAAAATTAAACCGGCTGCCAAAGATAACTTTGCCATTAACGAAACCAGCATCATCACCCAGGGTTTCGACAAAATTTTTGGGGTAATTGCCATTGTAGGCTGGATCATTGGCGGATTCTCGTTGCTGGTGGGTGGTTTTGGAATTGCCAATATTATGTTTGTTTCTGTTAAAGAACGCACGCCGCAAATCGGGATACAGAAATCGCTGGGGGCGCGCAATGCTTTTATCTTGCAGCAATTCCTTTTTGAAGCTATCTTTCTGTCTATGCTCGGGGGATTTGTAGGGTTACTGATCATATACCTGGGAACGGTGGCGGTTAGCCAGTTTGGTGGTATGGAACTGGTACTCAGCGCAAAGAATATTATTATCGGGATGTCGGTATCGGCAATCATAGGGCTGGTTTCAGGATTGTTCCCCGCCTGGCGTGCTTCGCGCCTCGATCCGGTTGAAGCCATGCGCTCCAACTTTTAATGGCACATTGCGTTTAGGGTTGCAACAACGGCACCGGGTGACTTTATTTGCTGAATTATCAATTTTGTGGTAACAATCTTCAATATTAAAGTTATTTTTGCCGAAAGGCTTCATACATGGAAAAACGCTGGGTACTTAAACAAAGAGGTGATGCATCCCTGGTTTCGGACATAGCTGCCGCATTGGGGATTGAAAATGCATTGGCCGAATTGCTGGTGCAACGCGGTGTTTCCTCTTTCGACGAAGCAAAAGCTTTTTTCAGGCCCGACCTGTCGCAGTTGCACGATCCGTTTCTGCTCAACGACATGGATAATGCCATTAAACGGATTGCCGAGGCCAGAAAAAAGAATGAAAAAATAATGGTTTACGGCGATTACGATGTGGATGGCACCACCGCTGTTTCGCTGGTATATTCCTTCCTGAAAGAAAACGGGTTCGAACATCTCGATTATTATATCCCCGATCGCTATAGTGAAGGTTATGGCATTTCTTTTAAAGGCATTGATGTAGCCCATGAAAATAATTTCGCGCTTATCATAGCCCTCGATTGCGGCATTAAATCAGTGGATAAGGTGAAATATGCCAGCGAACGTGGCATCGATTTTATCATCTGTGATCATCACCGCCCCGGCGATGAACTTCCCCCTGCTGTGGCTGTGCTGGATGCCAAACGCGCCGATTCAACCTATCCTTTCGACGAACTATCTGGTTGTGGCGTTGGTTTCAAACTGATACAGGCTTACGCAAAAACATATGGCATTCCATTCGAAAGCCTCTATAAATACCTCGACCTGGTTACCATCAGCATTGCTTCGGATATTGTTCCGATTATCGGCGAAAACCGCATACTGGCTCATTTCGGATTAAAACTTATCAATACAAATCCACGGCCTGGCATTGAATCTATACTGCGGGTTGCCAACATTATACGCAAACCCGAAAATGAAATTGAGAAAAACGGGGACGAAACAGGCTTGTTGTTCAATCGCGAACTTACCATCAGCGATATGGTTTTTGTGGTGGGTCCGCGTATTAACGCCGCCGGGCGCATCGAAAGCGGCCGCAACTCGGTAAAACTCCTGATATCGCCCGATATGGATGCCGCTGCCATCATAGCCCATACCATCAACGATTTTAATACCGAACGCCGAACCCTCGATACCCAGATTACCCAGGAGGCTCTTGATATTATTGAAAAAGATGAATGGCTTCGGAAAGCTAAGGCAACTGTGGTTTTTAATCCCGAATGGCATAAAGGCGTTATCGGCATTGTGGCCTCGCGCCTAACCGAATCGTATTACCGCCCCACGGTGGTACTAACCCAGTCCAATGGATTGATAACCGGTTCGGCCCGTTCGGTAAAGGATTTTGATGTGTACGATGCCATTGATGCCTGCAGCGACCTGCTCGAGCATTTTGGCGGGCATATGTATGCAGCGGGTCTTTCGTTGAAGCCCGAAAACCTGAAACCATTCCGCGACAGGTTCAATTCCATTGTTGCGGCCAGCATTACCGACGAGATGCTGATTCCGGAAGTGGAGGTAGACCTCGAACTGAACCTGAACCAGATCACCCCCAAATTCCTGCGCATCCTTAAGCAGTTTGCGCCCTTCGGACCAGGGAATATGTCGCCTGTGTTTATGACCCGGGGTACTGTTGATACCGGCCACGCACGTATTGTTGGTAAAAACCATGTTAAAATGACCGTTTTCCAGGAATCGGTCCGCTCGGCTCCCTATTCGGGAATAGCTTTTCAGCAGGGCGAAAAATTTGATGCCATTTCCAAAGGCCAGAGTATGAATATCTGCTTTCATATTGAGGAAAACGAATGGAACGGCGTGAAAAGCATTCAGTTAAATATTAAGGATATCAGGTTTTGTGAGGAGAATTAGTAGGTTTTATAGGTAAA
>CAYNVK010000106.1:0-9086 GCA_964400395.1 uncultured Lentimicrobiaceae bacterium
GGAAGCATCGCTGTCGGTAAAAAAGCCAATGTTTTCATTACGAAAGATATTCCGTCCGTAGAGTTTATGCCCTATGCATTCGGAAGCAACAAGGTGGATACGGCCATCCTGAACGGCAGGATTGTATCATAATCCCTGCATCTTCCCTGTCAGGTTAAGTTTGCCCGGGGGGAATTGCGGCTTTCCGTGTGCTGACTAATCTGTTGTTCCGGCGCATCTCCGCTCTGCGCACTGCCGGTGAATGGGCCATCAGTTGAGTGATGCTCCGGATTGACAGGTCATTCTGATCCTGAAAAACAAAAGGCTGACCCGTAAGAGTCAGCCTCGTGTTGGTGTGTCGGGCATGGTCATAATCTATAGGGTGCAAGTCCCGAATGAGTGTTGCAGTACATATCATTAGCCAAGAGCAAGGGTGTCGCGGGTGACTGCGAATCTGAAAGAAGCAGGCGGCAAATATTCGAGCCTACGAACAGAAACTTCATATAAGGCGGGGTGGTGTGGGTGATGTTGCTAAAGAAACAAAAGCCCAATACTGCACAGAACACCATAACGTAAATGAAGAGGCTACATGAATAGAAAGGCTATGATCTTACCCCGAGAGATCTGACACTGAGTAGGCGGAGGTATGCGCGAATGCCCGAGCGACAACGGATGCAGTGATGCAAACCGGCACTGTCAGAAGTCAGCAGAGGCCATAGTAGTGGGCGATTTTCCACGAAGGGCTGAATGTTAAAGTAAGGGAACGAACTAACAAAGTATTAAGGGAAAGGCGATAAAATCCGAAACACGTAAGAGAACTGCTTGCCTGAGGATAGGTCGGAAACCGAAAGTAAAATGCAAGAGGAGACTAGCCACCCCGTGAAACAGTAAGCAAGCGTCCCTGTGGATTAAAAGTTAAAGTAGATGCTTGAAACCATTATGGAACGGCGGAACTTGGAGAAAGCCCTGTTACAGGTAGAACGTAACAAGGGGGTAGGAGGCGTAGACGGTATGCAGACCGATGCACTTCGCGACTACCTAAGCGCCAACTACCTTCAACTCCGCCATCAAGTGCTATCAGGCACCTACATACCCAGCCCTGTGAAGAAAGTAGAGATACCCAAACCACAAGGAGGAGTAAGAATGTTGGGCATTCCAACAGTAATAGACAGGCTATTACAACAAGCCATCAGCCAATGGTTGGCACAATTTTACGAACCAAATTTTTCGAAGTTCAGTTATGGCTTTCGTCCGAAACGGAACGCCCATCAAGCAGTAATGCAAGCACAAACCTTTTTAAACGAAGGTAAAACGCGAGTAATAGAGCTTGATTTAGAGAAATTCTTCGACAAAGTGAACCATGACAAACTGATGAGTTTGCTGATGCGTAAAGTAAGCGATAAACCGACCTTACGGCTTATTCGCCAATACCTACGCAGTGGCATCATGGAAGGCGGAGTAGTGAGCCAACGAACAGAAGGCACACCACAAGGCAGCCCATTAAGTCCGTTACTGTCCAATATCATACTTAATGAGTTGGATACTGAATTAACCCAACGGCAGCATAGTTTTGTAAGGTATGCCGATGATTGCAGCATTTATGTACGGAGTAAGAAATCAGCACACAGAGTGCTTAAAAGTATCACAAAGTACATAGAAGAAAGCTTAAAGTTAAAAGTAAACAAGGAAAAGAGCAAAGTAAGCCGTCCTGTAGAGAGTACGCTATTAGGATTTTCATTTTACAATGACAAAGGAAGATGGACCATCCGTATAGCGAAGAAATCCATTAAACGCATCAAGGAGAAAAGCAAATCGATTACCGCGAGGAATAACGGAATGAACACTGCGCAAAAGATAGCGAAGATGAGACCCATCATAAAAGGCTGGGTTAACTATTTTTCGATAGCCAAAGCAAAGTTCGTTATGCAAGATCTCGATGAATGTGTCAGGTTACGACTAAGGATGGGGCTCTGGAAAGAATGGAAGAACTGCAAAACGAGGGTGAGGCATTTACAGGAACTTAAAGCAAGCAAACAGAAGTCATACGAATGGGGAAATAGCAGTAAGGGATACTGTAGAGTAGCCCACAGCCCCATTCTATGCCGCACACTAAACAACGCTTACTTTATCAAGCTGGGATACGTTAGTTTTTATCGTACGTACGTAGATTTAACCGAAACACAGCCATCATTATTTTAACAAACCGCCGTATGCCGAACGGCACGTACGGTGGTGTGAGAGGTCGGAAAATAAAATAGGAGGAAAACCTATTTTATTTTCCTCCTACTCGATTAAAACTGTATTTTTAGCTAAGTGAATCAGCCAGTTCTTTGTCAACAAGGATACGGCCACAGAATTCGCAAACGATAATCTTTTTGTGAAGCTTTATGTCAAGCTGTCGCTGAGGAGGAATATAGCTGAAACAGCCACCGCATGCATCGCGCTCAACAGGTACCACAGCTAATCCGTTGCGGGCATTCTTCCTGATGCGTTTATACGCGATCAGAAGCCGTTCTTCGATGGAGCGCTGCTGAAGTTCCGATTTGTGTATAAGTTCTTTTTCTTCGAGTTCGGTTTCGGCTACAATGTCTGTAAGTTCGCCGCGTTTGGCTTCCAGGTCGTTACGGCGATCACTCAGTTCGTGTTGTGCGTTTTCAATTTCTTCCTTACTCATGGTAAGTTGGGCAGTGAATTCACGGATACGTTTTTCAGCCAATTGAATTTCGAGGTTCTGGAATTCAATTTCCTTGGTAAGTGCATCGTATTCGCGGTTGTTGCGAACATTGTTTTGTTGTTCCTCGTAGCGTTTTATAAGCGCATGACTTTCTTTAATTGCGAGTTGTTTGTCAGCAATCTGCTTGTCGAGCAATTCAATTTCCTGGATGTAATTATCAATCCGGGTTTCAAGACCAGCAACTTCATCTTCGAGGTCTTCCACTTCGAGTGGTAATTCCCCGCGAACAATCTTTATGCGATCGATTTTTGAATCGTTTTGCTGAAGCGTGTACAGGGCGATGAGTTTTTTCTCAATTGAACTTTCAGTCTCCTCTTTCAAAGGCTCAGCAGGAACCTGAGTTCCGGTTGTTTCGCCCGATTCAGGAGCATTTACAACTTTATTGATCTCGTCACCGATTGATTCAGCTGGGTTAGCAAGACTTTTTGCCATAGCAGATTATAATGTTTTACGTTGATTTACAAATAATTAACCGGATTAGTATTTGATCCGGAAATAAAGAGTGCAAAAGTAGTAAATTTTTTCTTTAATAAGGTATATATCAGTTCTTTTGTGAATTGTTCACTTTCATAATGCCCGATATCGGCCAAAATCATTTCATCACCCGGCAGAAAAAAGTCGTGATACTTGATATCGCCGGTTAGGTAAATATCAGCGCCACAGTTAATTGCATCCTTAATCAAGAAGCTGCCCGATCCACCGCAAACTGCCACCCTTTGTACTTTTTTATTTTTAAGTTCTGTGTGTCGTATGCATCCGATGTGCAGAATATTTTTTATGCCCTGTAAAAAATCTTTTGCATCCATTTCGTTTTGGAGATTCCCGATCATTCCGGCTCCCGTTTTCTGATGCAAATTGTTCAAAGGATAAATATCATAGGCAACTTCTTCGTAAGGATGTGCATGTTTCAACGCTTTAATTACAACGTTTTCGAGGTATGCGGGGAAAATGGTTTCGATTCGGAACTCGGGTTCTGTATGCAGTTTGCCAGGTTCGCCCACAAATGGAGTTGCTCCTTCCAATGCCCTGAATGTTCCATCTCCAGGGGTATTGAAACTGCAGCTATCATAATTGCCAATATGACCGGCGCCCACAGCAAACAATGCTTCACGTACATGGTTGGCATGCGAAACAGGGCAAAATGTTACCAGTTTCCTGAGTATTCCGGGCATTGGCTTCAGAATTTCAGGATGTTGGATTCCAATTTTCTGACACAGTAAATAATTTACTCCTTCGTTATGATTATCAAGATTGGTATGAAGTGCATAAATGGCTATATTTTCCTGTATGGCCCTCATCACCAGTCGTTCAGTTTCGCTGCGCCCGGTAATACTTTTGAGCCCCGAAAAAATCAAAGGGTGGTGTGAGATTACCAGATTGCACTTTTTTTCTATCGCTTCGTCAAGAATATCGCTGGTAACATCAAGACAAATCAGTGCTCCGCTGATTTCCGTTTCTTCCAGGCCGATGAGTAAACCGGAATTATCATAATTTTCCTGCAATGCTAATGGAATCAATGATTTGAGGTAGGAAGTAATTTCGGATAAAATCATAAAACGGGCCTAAGGTTACTGTGTGCTGTAAAAGTAATAAAAATTCAATTTTTTACAACCAATCTCTGTAATGATCGTATTAAAAACGAATTGTAGATATATCGCTGTTTCAAAAAACACCAGTTTTTTTGGATATCATAATTAACCGGGCTTAATTTGTTAGGTTCAGCAAAAAATGTTTGTACCTTTATCACATGGAAGCTTTCAGATTTTTACTTTTTCCTTTTGCCTTATTGTACGGGCTTGTTGTACGGGCCAGGAATTTTCTGTTTAATATTAAGCTTCTTCCTTCCGAAAAATTTGATATCCCGGTAATTTCAGTCGGGAATCTCATAGCCGGGGGCTCCGGTAAAACGCCTATGGTAGAGTACCTGGTACGTTTACTGGGTGAAGGCCCCAATGTTGCTACCCTGAGTCGTGGCTATAAACGTAAAACCAAAGGGTTCCTGCTTGCAGGCGATAACGAAACTGTTGAAACCCTGGGCGATGAACCGTTGCAGTACCATCAGAAATTTGGTTCACTACATGTGGCTGTTTGCGAAAAGCGGCGGGATGGCATACACGAATTGCGTAAAAATGTTGATGGGCTCGAAGTTGTGATCCTTGATGATGCTTTTCAACACAGGTATGTAAATCCAAAGTTATCAATACTGGTTACTGATTATTTTAAACTCTATCACAGGGACTGGCTCTTGCCTTATGGCCGTTTACGTGAACCTATTTCGGGCCGAAAACGTGCCGACATCATTGTTGTTACCAAAACACCCAGGATATTTTCGCCCATTGTGCGCAAGCAACTGCTTGAGGATATTAAGCCTTACCCCGGGCAGCTCGTGTGTTTTTCATTTATCAACTATCTGCCTTTTGAGCCCGTGTACAAGAGTCAATGCGATTTTTCGGCCATAAAAGAGAGTGTGTATTCAATAATTATGGTTTCAGGCATAGGCAATCCCGGGCCCATGGAGGAATACTTACGCAGGTTTTGTACTGACCTGGAACTCATGGAATTCCCCGATCACCACCAGTTTGTTGAAAAGGATTTGCTTATCCTGAAAGATAAGTTCAAATACCTGCCTACGAAACGGAAAATAATTGTAACCACCGAAAAAGATGCCAAACGCCTGCAAAATGAAGAAGCAGAAGCCATATTAGGCGATTTGCCCATTTTTTTCACACCTATTACTTTCGAATTTCACCCGGCAGATAAGCAATTATTTGACCAGGCTGTTCTGGCAGCTGTCGGGAACGGGAAAAGTAACTGAAACTTATTTTAACAGGAATAAATCAGTGATCGCAAAAACGGCAAAAACAATACTTGCAATGCCATTCAGCGTGAAGAATGCTACGTTCACTTTCCTCAGATCATTATATTTTACTATGGTATGCTGGTAAAACAGCAAGATGCAGAATATCCCCAGGCCTATCCAGTAAATTGTCTTGAAACTGCCCATCAGCCCGGCTGAAAGCAACAGTATGGCTGTAATTATGTGTAATACCAGCGATAAGTTCAACGCATTTTTTCTTCCCAGCCAAACCGGTACCGACCTCAGGTGGTTCAGTTTGTCGAATTCATCATCCTGTAACGCATAAATAATATCGAACCCCGACACCCAGCAAAGTACTGATATTGAGATGATCACAGGAATCCAGTCGAAAGTTCCTGTAACTGCCATATAAGCACCGGTTGGCGCCAAGGCCAGGCCAAGCCCGAGAACAAAATGCGAAAGTGCCGTAAATCGTTTGGTAAGGCTGTATCCTAATATTACAACTAAAGCAACCGGCGAAAGATAGAAACAGAGCCTGTTGATAAACCAGGTGGCTGCAATAAAGAGCAATGCATTTACTATACAAAATATTAAGGCTGAACGCTCACCGATTTTACGGGCTGGTATTTCGCGTTGTACGGTACGGGGGTTTATTCCGTCAATATCTCTGTCGGCCCAGCGGTTAAAACTCATGGCCGCGTTACGGGCAAAAAGCATGCAAAGCAATACCAGCAAAAGGAGTTGTAAGCTTAAGGGTTCGCTGGTATGAATGGTTGCAAGCGAAAATCCAAGTAATGCGAAAGGAAGTGCAAATATTGTATGCGGAAATTTAACGAGCGACAGATAATTATTTATTTTCGCAATTATATTTTGAAACAACATGAGTCCCGGTTTTTGTTCTAAATGGGAACAAAAATACACAAGGATAGTTTCCGAAGTGAAATTATTTTAATAATTCACCATATTCCTGTTCATGAAGCAGTCTTTTTTTATGGCACTGGCTTACCTGCGATACCTGAGGAAATCAGGTTCAGGTTATCAGTCGGATAACCCTTTTATCAGTGAAGTAGTGCAGCAGGTAATACAAAACCAGGCACATCATGAAGTTTACAGTTTGATAGAACAACTCAGGAAGCGCCTGCTGCAAAAATCACAAGTAATCGAAAGCACCGATTTCGGCTCCGGGGCAGGTAACATGAGCTATAAACTTAGGTATGTAAAGGTTGCTTCCATCGTTCAGCGCAGTGCCATTAGCGAACGATGTGGTATGGTTTTATTCAGGCTTGTTGAGTATTTTAAACCAGGTACCATTATTGAACTCGGTACATCGGTAGGCATAAGCACCTTGTACCTGGCTATGGCTAAGCGCGATGCAAGAGTAATTACTCTCGAAGGATGTACTACCAAATCGGAACAGGCGGCGGCAAATTTCAGTGCAATGAAACTCGAAAATATTGTCCAGCATATCGGGCGTTTCGATATTGTACTTCCCCAGGTTATCAATGAAACCCCAAAGGCCGACCTGGTTTTTATTGATGGAAATCACACCTATGATGCAACCATGGCTAATTTCAATGCTTTGCTTCAGATTTCTCATCCCGGAACCATTTTTGTTTTCGACGACATACACTGGTCAGCGGGTATGCAAAAGGCCTGGGACGAAATAACAGGCCATGAGCGCGTTACACTTAGCATTGATTTGTTCCGTTTGGGGATCGTATTTCTCAGGAAGGATGTAATAAAGCAGAACCTGGTATTCAGGATCTGAGATATTTTCAACGTTATATTTATTATGTCGTTTTTGGGCGCAAATGTTTTGTTCCGGGGACTTTTCAATATATAGTTTTAAATTGTAATTTTCACAGATGGGTGTTTTGACTCCATGTTTATTTAATATTTAAATTTTATTTGCTGTTGAGTGTTAAAAAACACGAAATATCTTGCGGATTTCAATAAGGGCCATTATAAAAACTACTACTTTTGTTATCAAATCATTTTATTCCATTACATATGAGTAAGCAGGAAATAATCCGTTTAACCGATATTACGCGTACATATAAGGTTGGTACTGAGTTAGTAAGAGCATTACGTTCGGTTTCGCTATCCGTTTACAAAAACGAATTTGTAGCGTTAATGGGCCCATCAGGATCTGGTAAATCAACCCTGATGAACTTGTTAGGTTGCCTTGATACGCCTACCAGTGGCCAGTATATACTGAACAACCAGGACGTTAGCAAACTGAATGACAATGAACTTGCCAGGATCCGTAACAAAGAAATAGGTTTTGTTTTCCAGACCTTCAATCTCCTTCCCCGCAGTACTGCCTTGGATAACGTGATGCTTCCGCAGGTTTATGCCGGTTTTTCGAAAGCCGCCAGGCTTGAGCGCGCCAACGAGGTAATTGCCAGCGTTGGACTTACCGACCGTGCATCGCATAAACCCAACGAACTTTCGGGCGGACAGCGTCAACGCGTTGCCATTGCCAGGGCGCTGGTTAACAAACCGTCCATTATCCTTGCCGATGAACCTACCGGTAACCTCGATAGCACAACTTCGTACGAAATTATGGGTGTGCTCGAACAGATTCACAAAGCAGGAAATACCATTATACTGGTTACCCATGAGGAAGACATCGCCCGGCATGCCCACCGTATTATCAGGCTTATGGATGGAAAAGTGTCCGACGATTATCAGAATACCAATATTATTACTTCTGCCGAGCTTTTGAACAATTAATACAGGACTGGTTGTTATAATACCATCTGAGATTAAAAATTACCAAATGAAGTATCGTCGCCGTAAATGGTGAAAATATATTATGGATAACAACTGGAAGATTTATACCAAAACCGGGGATAAGGGCGAGACCTCACTCATTGGTGGCTCGCGTGTTCCCAAGTATCACGACAGAATTGAAGCTTACGGCACTCTCGATGAACTTAATTCGTTTATCGGGCTGCTGCGCGATCAGATATCGGACAAACACATACAGGATGTCCTGTTGAGGGTACAGGAAAATATCTTTACAGCTGAATCGTTGCTGGCTACCGAACCCGATAAGGAAATAAGCCGTTCATTGCCAACACTTTCGGAAGACGATGTACACGAGCTTGAGCTGGAAATTGATGATATGAACCAGCATTTGCCTCCTTTAAGTTCATTCCTTTTGCCCGGGGGGCACCCCTTAGTTTCTCTCAGCCATGTTTGCCGTACCATTTGTCGCAGAAGCGAAAGGATAATCATAAAATTGTCGGTACAACTGGCTGTTGACGAGGTGGTAATACGATATGTGAACCGTTTGTCCGATTACTTGTTTGTGCTGGCGCGCGAATTGGCTTTTACAAACAATGTTGCTGATTTACCCTGGAAACCCAGGCAGAGTAATACCTGAACCGAATTTGAATAAAAGTTCCAGGCCGTTAGCCGGGTTCGTTTAATACGTAAAACACCTAATATTTAACAAGTTATTCACAAAAGTGTAGCAGGTATTGATTTTTATGTTGAATAGATTATTTTTGCAAAAAATTTAAACCTAATTTTCAACACATGTACTGG
>CAYNVK010000107.1:0-9053 GCA_964400395.1 uncultured Lentimicrobiaceae bacterium
AGTTAACGAGTATGCAGTGGTTAAACTTACCACCGATCTCAGCAAGCTTACCGAAAAAGAAAAGAAGATGATTCCAATCCTCATTGAGGTGGCCCAGGTAATGGATGATATTTTCTGGGAACAAACCTGGGGTGATAAAAATGCGCTGCTTGACACTATAAAAGATCCGTACACCAAGCAGTTCGCCGCCATTAACTACGGCCCCTGGGACCGGCTCGATGAAAATAAGTCATTTGTTGCAGGCATAGGCGAAAAGCCTAAAGGCGCAAACTTTTACCCTGCCGATATGACCAAAGCAGAGTTTGAAAACTGGAAAGATCCGAACAAGGCAAGCCAGTATACCCTGGTATTGCGTAATGCCGACAAAAGCCTGAAAAGCGTTTGGTATCACGAAGCGTATGCCGATAAAATTAAAAAGGCTTCGGATCTTTTGCTCAAAGCTGCCGACTTGGCCGAAGATGCCGGGTTAAAGAAATACCTCACCCTGCGATCGAAAGCACTGCTCACCGACGAATATTTTGAAAGTGACATGGCATGGATGGATATGAAAAACAATACCCTCGACCTGGTAGCCGGACCTATTGAAAACTATGAAGACGAACTCTTTGGCTATAAAACTGCCCACGAAGCGTCGGTATTAGTTAAAGATAAAGAATGGAGTGTTAAACTGGCAAAATATGCTGCCATGTTGCCCGCGCTGCAGAAAGAACTGCCCTGCGATCCGAAATATAAAAAGGAAGTACCCGGAACCAGCTCCGACCTGAATGCATACGACATCCTGTATTATGCCGGGAACTCGAACAGTGGCGGAAAAACCATAGCCATTAACCTGCCCAACGACGAAAAAGTACAGTTAGCCAAAGGCAGTCGCAGGCTGCAACTTAAAAACGCCATGCGGGCCAAATTCGATCAGATCCTGGTGCCGATTTCCAATGTTCTTATTGACCCAAGTCAGCGCCAGAACATAAAATTCGATGCATTTTTCGGCAATGTGATGTTCCACGAAGTAGCTCACGGTCTTGGGATTAAGAATACCATTACCGGGAAAGGCAACCTTAGGCAAGCCCTAAAAGAACAATACTCGGGCTGGGAAGAAGCCAAAGCTGATGTTGTTGGCCTGTGGATGGTGAGCTGGTTGATACAGAAAGGTGAACTTACCGGGATAACCGTTGAAGATGCTTATGTTACCTATATGGCCGGCCTTATTCGTTCGGTACGATTTGGAGCAGCCGAAGCCCACGGCAAAGCCAACATGATGTGTTTTAACTTTTTTGAAGACAAAAAAGCTTTCTCGCGCAATGCCGATGGAACCTTTAAAGTTGATATAGAGAAAACACGCCAGGCTATAAACGAATGGAGTGCATTTATCCTCAGTATTGAAGGCGAAGGCGATTATGATAAGGCCGTAAGCTATATGAAAGAGAATGGTAAAGTTCGCCCTGATTTGCAGGCTGGATTAGAAAAACTGAAAACCGCCAATATCCCGAAAGACGTTGTGTTCGACCAGGGGAAAGTTGCGCTGGGACTGTAATTTGCTGATGGAATAAGCGAAGAGCGACCGGGCGAGAGGCGATTGGGAGAAGGACAACAAATAATCTATTTGCACATCAGGCGAATGTGATTTCGCGGAATTTGAATATTAATAAAGCTCAATAGGATAAATTTCTATTGGGCTTTTTTATCTCAATCGATTTAAAATCATTAATACCACACAGCAGGATTTCAAATGTTGTTAATCTGAGTCACTTGTTTCATTTGTAGTCCATAGGAAATAAAATCAGATAAGGCCGCCTTGTTAAGAAATACAATCCTGAGCATGTTTTTACCGGATTGTTTAGCCAGTTCACAGAATATTTTCAATAACTTGCATAGCATTATACATTGCTGTAATAAGCGGTAAAGAAACTAGTCACATAAAAGTTATCTTTGCTTTCCTAAAAATCCAATAAATCACCGAATTATGAAAAAAATCGTACTTATTCTTTGTTTGCTTACCGCGGTTTTCGCAAAAGCAGCCAATACGCCCGACGAAGGCATGTGGTTACCCATGTTTGTTGAAAGGTTAAATTATGTTGATATGCAAAAAATGGGTCTTCACCTTACGGCTGAAGAACTGTACAGCATCAACCATTCAAGTTTGAAAGACGCGATTGTGAGCCTTGGCGGATTTTGTACTGCCGAAGTTGTATCACCCGAAGGTTTACTTTTCACCAATCATCACTGTGGTTATGAAGCCATTCAGCAACACAGTTCAGTGGAGCACGATTACCTTACCAACGGATTCTGGGCCATGAGCAAAAATGAAGAGCTTCCGAATGAAGGCCTTTTTGTTTCGTTCCTTGTGCGCATGGAAGACAAAACCACTGATGTGTTGGGCGTGGTAACTGCCGATATGGATGAAAATGCACGTAATGCAGCTATTACCAAAAAAGTAGAAGAGTTAAAAAAAGAAGCAACAGAGAACGGCAAATACACCGTTGAGCTGAAAAGCTTTTTCAACGGAAACGAATATTACATGTTTGTTTACCAACAATATAAAGATATCCGACTGGTAGGCGCACCTCCTTCATCAATCGGCAAATTCGGCGGCGATACCGACAACTGGATGTGGCCACGCCATACCGGCGATTTCAGCATTTTCCGTATTTATACCGCTCCTGATGGTTCGCCTGCTGAATATTCGAAAAACAATGTTCCGATGGCTGCAAAGAAATTTTTGCCCATTTCGGTAAAAGGCATCAAGAAAAATGATTTCGCCATGATTTGGGGTTACCCCGGTCGCACAGATCGTTATATGAACTCATGGGCGGTTGAAGCTACCCTGAATGATATTGACCCGATTATTGTTAAAGGTTTAGGAATAGTGCTCGAGAAACAAAAAGAAGGCATGGATAAAGATAATGCTGTTCGTATTCAATATGCCAGCACCTATGCCGGACTTGCCAATTTCTGGAAAAATAAAATGGGCGAAGCCCGCGACCTGAAACGCCTGGATGTGATCACTAAAAAACAGGAACTTGAAGCTCAGCTGCAACAGTGGATCAATGCCGACCCACAACGTAAAGCCAAATATGGCGACGTGCTTGGTACCTATGCCGAAGTTTACAAACAGATGAAGGACAAGAACCTGAATCCGCTGATGTGGTACACCCAACTTTGTTTCTTCGGATCGAAAGCATTCTCTTTCCCGGGACAGGCAACAGGTATGGAAACCGTTCTGAAATCAGGAGCCAAAGGCGATGACCTGGCAAAACAGATGGAAAAATACAAGGAAGCAGGCAAAGAACATTTCAAGGAATATAACAACGCCATTGAACAAAACGTTTATGCAGCGCTGCTTAGTCTGTATCATGCCAACATTCCTGCGGCCCAGCAACCTGCCATTTTCCAGACTATTGATAAAAAATACAAAGGCGATATTAATAAATATGTTGCCGAAATGTTCGCCAATTCAATTTTCTGTACCGAAGCCAAATTCAACGAATTTATGGCAAAACCAAGCCTGAAGAAACTTCAGAACGACCCTGCCTTACTTACCTATAATTCGTTTATGGAAGGATTTAAAGTGCTGCAGGCCGATAACATGCAAATGAGCATAAAACTTAAAAAAGCCCAACGCCTTTTTGTTGCTGCCTTGCGCGAAATGGAACCAGCCAAGAGTTTCTATCCCGATGCTAACAGCACCATGCGTATGACTTATGGCAAAGTACTCGATTACTACCCGGCTGACGGCGTTCACTACAATTACATTACCACCCTCGATGGTGTGATGGCAAAAGAAGATCCAACCAACGAAGAATTTATTGTTTCGCCAAAGCTAAAAGAACTGTACAACAAAAAAGACTACGGACGCTATGGCGAAAACGGCAAACTGATCACCTGTTTCCTTACCGATAACGATATTACCGGTGGTAACTCGGGCAGCCCGGTTATAAATGGAAATGGCGAACTGATCGGACTTGCATTCGACGGCAACTGGGAAGCCATGAGCGGCAATATACTTTTCGAACCCGAACTGCAGCGTACCATTTGTGTTGATGCCCGCTATGTACTTTTTGTAATAGATAAGTATGCCGGCGCTACCAACCTGATCAAGGAACTGAAAATTGTTGAATAACCTTCATCTGGATTCAGAAATTAAAAAAAGGACTCTACACGGGGTCCTTTTTTTATGCCTGCTGTTTTCGAAAACAAATAAACATTGAATCCTGATTTGATGTTAAACCAATCCGATATAAGCATGAGAAGTTAGATAAACTGAACAGAATCAGCAGGCAGGTTGAACACTCAGGTTTGCCACATGTTTTAAGGAAAACACGCGCTATATATGGCTATTCCTGCTCAAAATATAGATGAAGTCCTGCTTGAGCTCGACAAAATAATCGATCAATCGGTCGCAGACAATAATCACCTTGGAATTTTTGCTTACGTATACCGTCGGACAACCGCACAGGTAAAACAAGCCATTATTGAAAAACAGTTCGAGGATAACGAGCGTATGGAAAAAATGGATGTTGCCTTTGCAAACCTGTACCTGAAAGCTTACCGTGATTTCCATCAAAAAAACGAATGCGCGGCTTCGTGGCAAACCGCATTTAATGCAGGCAAAAGCAGTGCTACTATTTTACAGCATATCATGCTTGGAATGAACGCGCATATAAACCTCGATCTGGGCGTTGCTGCGGCTACCTTTGCTCCCGGGCTGCGTATGGATACCCTCGAAACAGATTTTATGAAAGTAAACCAGATACTGAAAGGGCTTGTAAACGAAATGCAGGAAAGGGTAGCGCGTGTATCAAGGCTTATGCGTGTGCTGGATTGGATGGGCAAAAATACCGACGAACTCATGATTAACTTCAGCATGCAGAAAGCCAGGGAACAAGCCTGGAACTTCGCCTGCTACCTGGCTAAACAGGATCCGGCTGAACAGCATGCGGTAATCGTAAAAAAGGATGGCCGCATTTCGGCGTTTGGCCAGTTACTCATAAAGCCACCGGGCTTATGGCTGAAACTGGCAGTACAAGTTATAGCCCTGTTCGAAACAAAAGATGTGAAAACGATTATTGACAAGCTAAAGGCAGCATAAGCATCACAATATTTGAATATTTCTTGCCTTTAGTTAAAGATGTAAACCTATCTTTGCCCCAGGTAACCGTTCGGAAATAAAAAAAATGACAGAACAAAAAAACAACCCGCTTCACGGGATCAATCTCGAAACAATCCTGATTCGTCTGGTAGATCATTTCGGTTGGGAAATACTCGGAAAACTGATACGCATCAATTGTTTTATCGAAAATCCCAGTATACAATCGAGCCTCAAATTTCTGCGAAAAACACCCTGGGCCCGTAAAAAAGTGGAAGAGCTTTACCTGCAGATACACGATGAAACGAAATAATGCTCAATGATTTCATAAAAAAAATTCCCCTTCGCCTTGCCGGCAAAGGGGAATTTGATTTTTAACCCGGCTGGGTTAGATTTCTTTCACCAACCTGGCATTTTCAACAATCACTTCGTAAAAATACCCTGCACCAAAATCCTTTTTCAGCGAAACGGTTCCTTCGAAGATAACCACATCACCTACTTTAACATTTTCCATAGTGGTAACCGTGAGATCAAACTGTTCGCCGCTTTTGGTACCATCCTGTATATGTGCCCAGTTGCGGTGCATAATTTCGGGACTGAATTTTACAACTTCACCCCTGATTTTAACGGTTTGACCAGCATATTTTTCCTTGTTACCATACAATTCGGCAATGGTAATGCCGCCTTGGGCAGGATCCACTTTTATGCCCTCTTTAGCAACCGGAGCCTGCTTGCCTTTGGTTGAATCGGCTACGCTCACCGTCATGGTGATTGGCTTATCGCTGAATTTATCCACAAAAAAGATGGAAGGAAATGTACGGTTCAATTCCTTGCTTGTAAAATTGGACATTTCCATACCTGTCATATAGTAATAGGTTTTACCTTTTTCAATTTCAGCTTTGCTGATAGCGATCCAGTTTTCGGTGCCATCCTCCGATACCAGGATGTAGGTATAGCTACCTGTTTGTAATACTTCCTCAGCAGTAACTTTATGAACATTTGGGGCAAGGTTTTCGTCCTTTCCGCTTTTCGATTTACAGCTGAATGCAAATACCATTATGCCGGCAAGCAGTACAAATAATTTAAGTTTCATTTTCATGATTCAGGTTTGAGTTAACGTAATTTTGAAGCGTGCTAAATATTTAGCAACAAAAGTATTCATATTTGATCATATATGAATGTTTCTCTGTATAATTCGGGAATTTTAATTAAATTATTTTCGGGAAAGCCTGTTACTGTTAGTTATTAGAGGTTGCTACTTCTCCGGATTGCCAGCAAATAACCGCAATTTAGGATTCAAATCTGGGTCGAAATCTGTTTTTTAGCGTTATGAAAAAATTGGTACCTTTATTACGAACAACAAAAAGGTAAATGCATAAAACTGGTATCAACCTAAATACAATAAGAAATATGAACCGTCCGGAAAATCTACGTAAAATCACTGTTGCGGCAATTATGGTATTAACAGCTGTATTGCTGGTGAGCTGTGCCAACCAGGAGGTTGTGACCCCCTGCCTGAAAGGACACACTTATGGGTTCCTGGGTGGACTGCTTCACGGATTTATAGCTCCGTTCGATCTGATAGCTATGCTGTTTCGTGATGATGTTACTGTTTACGCCCCCAACAATAACGGCGCATGGTATGCTTTCGGTTTCCTGATCGGGAGTGGAGGCTGGGGCTTTTTTGGCGGTAACCGAAGTTCGCGGAAGAAAGGATAATAAAAACCGTTAGTATCGGATCCTGATGCGCGGATACAATATAAGCCTGGCATAGCCATAGCTTGTTGTGCCCGGATTGCATCGTTGAAATCTGGTTGAAATGCCTGAAAGTTATACCTGGAACGGACCTGGTTTATTTCCTGGACACGAAAGTCATTATTTCGGTGGCTCCATCCAGCAATACCAGTTTGCCGCCGGTAAACTCAAGATTTTTAACTTTTTGCAGGGCGTCTAAAAAAAGCTTTTCTCCATTGCCCGGGCAGGCCATACGTGTCATGGCAGCGGGACTCAGGATGATGTTGTTATTTTTTGCTTCGTAACTACCCGACATACTGTTGCATCCTGATGAACCGGTATACCGTCCATCCTTATCAAAAGCCAGGAATGGCAACCCTTTCATAAATTCCTTTGCATCAACAGCTTTGCCATCCAGGGTATTTAACTCCCAGGCCGAAACTGTGAGCTGATCATTAGTTGAGATTTTGCTGCTTGGTTTACATGCACAAATGAGCATAACCAAACAAAACAATATGTGCATTCTCACAACATTTTTTTTCATTAGTCCGGGTTTGAATGATTATTTATTCTTTGAACTTCAGGTCTCCAAAAAGGCACAATCAGGAAACCTATTTTTTTAATACCCCTTCTTTATTCAGTTGTTTAAGCAGCATTTTGGAGTAATCTTTAAAAAAGCTTTTCAGGTCGGTCGGATTATAGGCATCTGATTGAATGGAATACAAATGTTTTTCGGTAGCTGCATCGTAAAAATTGGTCTCGATGAAGTAGGTCAGGTTTTGGGTTATATATCCCGGTTCGGTTTCTTCATAATAATAATGGCCGTAGTAGCGCCCATAGCTCCCATAGTAGGCAGCTGTGGGGTAAAACGTACGCTCAGGCTGGTACGATTCTTCCGTTTTAATATCGAGCAGGGCTAAAATGATAACGGCTTCACAACCTGATTGCTTTACTGCCTTTACCAGTATTTCACTGGTTAGCGAATCGGCTCCCATAAAAGCGGGCGTTAATACATCGCTGCTTTTCACCGCCTTCTGGCCCCGGGAAACGATGAGTTTGGCCATTTCGTTTTCGATATATAACCTGTTTTGCCACTCCCGGGTAAGCGACATCACGAAAACAGACTTGTATGGTTGTTTAGGCAAAGCTTCCCGGTTTACCCACGAACTTAACACCTGCTGCGGAGGCGTACATGCTGATAGCAACACCAAAAGCAAAAATGCGGAATAACTAATCCGGTTCATATCATCAATTTAAGTATTGAATCCTGCGATCCCCTTTGTAAACTACAATGTTATTTGATTTTGTAAACCAGGCCACCGGTAAAACCAAAGGACCAGATCGGAACATAGCCAGTTAATCCAACGCCTGAGCCACCGGATCCCCAGTAAAAACTACCTCCTGCGCCGGTAATCGGCAACGCCAGGTTAGTTTGAAGCCGGATCCCTATTTTATCGCTGGCCATTATCTTTAAACCGGCTACAAGACCAACCGAGAATTTAGTAATTGTGCTGAAACTATCATTACCGGAACCCAGCCAGCCGGCGCCCAGATTGAATCCGGTAAAACCGGACATTTTCTCGTTAGCAGGAATAATGCGCTGACCACCTATAAACATATAATTCACGTTTACCGGGGTATCAACAAATTCGAAACCAGAATAACTTGACTTAGCTGTTGCATTGGTCTGGTACCGGTAATAGGAAATTTCGATGGCATTATACAAACCTGCCGTATACGTAAGTGCACCTCCATAAGTAAACCCATCGTTAACCCGGGCCTGCCCATTGGTAATATTTACAGTACTCCGGAAGGTATATCCTGCAAAGGGTGTAAGTTCAATACTTTGGGCGAAAACGGAGATGCATGTCGAAATCGCCAAAACAGCAAGAAGGAGTATTTTTTTTATCATAGCCGGAATTGTAAGGGGTGGATTTTTAAATTATTAACTGGCGTATAGATTTTCAAAGATAGGGGAAAAAAGTTAGAATGGCAAAACAAATCTAATCCGCCATGAAGTCTTTTGCGTTCGCCAAGCATATATTTTTCAGCAGATATAAATATTTTTTTGTAAATTTGAAGATGAATTCATCAGAATTAAACCAACTTCCATGAAAAAATATTTCCTGCCCTTTCTGATAATTGCCGTGAGTTTATTCAGCTCAAAAATATCGGCACAAACTGAGAGCGACACTACGCTGTTGGGTCTGCCTGGCGATAACCTAAACCTTTACGC
>CAYNVK010000108.1:0-9025 GCA_964400395.1 uncultured Lentimicrobiaceae bacterium
ATTCTACATGTGCAACTCCGATAAGTACTCTTTCTGTTTTAACATCAGGCATCTGCCTGGCGACCAGGGGCGCAATGTGATCGGTCTGTTCAATATGGAAGCCGAAAGTATACGCGAAATTACCAGCGAGGACGGATTGCTCAATAAACCCGGCAAGGACGTTTTTATTTTCACACAATACATCCAGGATCTGTACAGGTTCTTTAAACTTCATCCGTTCAGGGCCGACTTCCGCGATATTTTCAGCATGCGGTGGAGCTTATCGGATAACTGGCTGATCCATAACCTCGATGATAACAGCCTGGTGTTGCGCTCAACGGCTGAGTTCCTTTTTACAAAAATGCATTATACCGAAGCCGCCTCACTTTTCGTCGTTCTTTCGGAAAAACCGGAACCTGACCAGGCCGTTTTCGAAAAACTTGCCTACTGTTACCAGATGCTGGGTGATTACAAACGGGCGCTTGAGTTTTATAAACGCGCTGAACTTTTTGACAGTAATCGTTTATGGAGTCTAAAAAAAATCATTTTCTGCTACCGCAAACTGGGCGATACAAATTCGGCTTTACAGTGGAGCCTCGAAGCTGCCGCACTCGATACTGATGATGTTTACCTGCAAACCATGCTGGGCAACTGTTACCTCGATCTGCACCAGTTCGGCAAGGCGCTGGAGCATTATTTTAAGGTCGAAATTCTTGCGCCTGAAAATATCAAGGTGCTCAGGCCGATTGCCTGGTGTTGTTTTGTACTTGGGAAACTCGATCTGGCTCAGAATTATTTCCAGCTGATTGCTGCCGAAGGTTTTACCGCAAATGATATGATTAATGCCGCTCATGTTGAATTATGCCTTGGCAACAAACCCAAAGCCATGGAAAATTATGTGGCAGCTTTACGAACCGGCGAAATCAACCTGGCGCAGTTTACCGAAACACTCGATTTCGATAAGCATTTTCTTATCGCCAATGGCGTTGAAACCACTGAAATTCAGCTTATTTCCGACTACATCAGGTTTAAAATGTAAATGATTTGTTAAATGCTTCATTTAATGGTTATTATTTGCAATAAACACCGCCATTATTGTATTACTTTTTGCATTTGTTAATATTAATTAATAAAAGCAGCCAGTAACAGAGATTGGCTTGTTTTTTGAAGATGTTTAACAAAAGCCCCGACTATGAAAAAAATACTTTTACTCTCAATCATACTCGTTTCATTGCTGTCAGTAAATGCACAAAATGCCAGCATTAGCAATTCATTGATTTCTGCAAAAAGCAGCCAGGCTGCCGCTTTACAGGCTACACCCGATGGTATCATCGAAAATATATCTATTTACCCTAATCCTGTTGTCGAACAGCTGAAGGTCTCTTTTAAAAGCAGCCGACGAACGAGTGCCAACATTTCAATTTTCAATAATATCGGCAAACAGGTATATACCCATGAATCGGAGGTGGAACCGGGCCAGAATTTCTTCACTATTGATGTTAGAGACAGTTCGATTGAACCTGGCATTTATTTCGTGCAGATAGTTAGTGAAAATGAAAAATATACCCGTAAACTGATCGTTAAATAAATCCCGGCCGATCGCAGTTCTGCATTGGGTTTGGCCTGATTTGAACATTTTGCGATAATTATCAGTTTAATTGCTGAAAATCCTTCACAGGGTATTTTCTGATCCAGATGCATTCATTCTCAAGATTACATAAGTATTTTACCAGGCAAACCATTGCTGCAATAATAGCCCTGTTATTGTATGTAATTCCGGGTTTGGTTCAGGATGTGCACCGGTTGGAGCATATTCAGGGTAATGCTTCTCCCATTGAATCTTCTGGCGAACAGATCAGCATATCATCCGAAAAGTGCCCAATATGTAAATATGAGTTTTGCCCGGTAAGCGAACAGCAAAATAATTCTTTATTACCGGTAATATTTGCTGGCGAACCTATTTTTATATCTTCAATCCACAACCAGCTGGCTGCACCGGTATTCAACCATTTCCGGTTACGTGGCCCTCCAATTTCCTGATTTTATCATAGTTGTATTATTTCCCCTGGATTGCTGCATGTCAGCAGTCCAACAGTTGTATTTTAATTAAATCAGATTACCATGAAAAAAATACTTTTAATTTTGCTCCCAATTTTATGCCTGGGGAGTAAAATTGCCTATCCCGAAAATATAAATACAGGAAATACCTCCTTGTCAGGAAAAATTACTGACAGTAAAACAGGAGAACCGCTTCCGGGGGTATCGGTTTACCTGCCCGACTATAAAACAGGAACAATATCTCATTCCGATGGTACCTATCGCATCGATAAACTACCCAAAACCAGTGTTTTGATCCAGGTGTCGCTTATAGGATACAAATTGCAGGCTGAAAATATTGATTTGTCAGTTATAACTAAAAAGGATTTTGTAATGGAGATGTCCATTACTGAATTGAACGAAGTTGTAGTTACCGGCTTATCAAATGCCGGGCAGCGAAACAGTACTCCAGCGCCAATCTCAATTATTCCGATCCAGCAATTAGAACAAAATAACAGTTCAAACATTATCGATGCCATTGCAAAGCAACCGGGGATTTCGCAGGTTACAACTGGTCCTGGAATTTCAAAACCAGTAATCAGGGGGCTTGGTTATAACCGGATTATTACCCTGAATGATGGTATACGTCAGGAAGGCCAGCAATGGGGCGATGAACATGGTATTGAAGTCGATGAAGCTTCAGTTTATAAAATTGAGATATTGAAAGGTCCTGCCAGCCTGGCATTTGGCTCCGATGCTTTAGCCGGCGTGATCAATTTTTTGTCTGCACCAACTTTGCCCGAGGGTGAAATAAGTGGTAAAATTCTGGCCGGATATCAAGCCAATAATGATTTAATAAACTTTTCGGCCAATGTCGGCGGTAACAAGCATGGCCTCATTTTCGATGTACGTTACAGTAATAAAATGGCGCATGCCTACCGGAATAAATACGATGGGTATGTGTTGAACAGCGGATTTAAAGAAAATTCGGCAAATGCCATGATTGGTTTAAACCGGTCGTGGGGATATTCGCACCTGCATTTAAGTGCATATCGTATCATGCCTGGTATTGTTGAAGGCGAACGCGATAGCCTCACCGGCCAGTTTCTTAAACCAGTGCTGGTAAATGGCGAAGAAGGATTTGAGGTGGCCGGGCATTCCGATTTTTATTCATATTCGCAACAGATTCCTTACCAGGATGTTAATCACTACAAGGCTGTGCTGAATAACAGTTTTTTGATAGGGAAATCAACCCTGAAAGCAACCATCGGCTGGCAACAAAACCGGAGAAAGGAGTTTGCTGATGTTTCGGCACCCGATCAATATGGACTGTATTTCTATCTGAATACGATTAACTATGATGCTAAATATATTCTTCCTGTTTACAAAGGTTTAAATCTTTCATTCGGGGTCAATGGTATGCAACAGTCGTCGCAGAACAGGGGCACGGAGTTTCTTGTTCCGGAATACAATCTTTTTGATGCTGGTATTTTTGCAATTGCCCGTAAATCATACCGGAAACTCGAATTAAGCGGCGGACTGAGGTATGATGTTCGCACGGAACATGGAAAAGATCTTTATCTGGACGATACAGGTTTGCCTTTGCCCTATCCTGGTGAGGGCTCAACACATCGGTTTGCAGCTTTTGATGAAAGATTTTCAGGCGTATCAGGAAGCCTTGGCGCTACCTACCAGATATCCGGGAGATTTTTTACCAAAGCCAATATATCACGGGGATTCAGGTCACCGAATATCAGTGAAATGGGCTCAAACGGTATTCATGAAGGTACGTTGAGGTACGAGTTGGGCAATCCTGGCCTCAAAGCGGAACACAGTCTTCAGCTTGATTATTCGCTGGGCTATAATTCAGAGCATGTTTCGGCTGACCTTGATTTATTCACTAACCGGATCAATAATTATATTTTCCTGGCAAAGTTGCAAAATGCCGAAGGATCGGATTCAATGGTTGATGGAAACAGCGTTTTTAAATATACAGCCGGAAATGCAACCCTGGCAGGTGGTGAGATTACCATAGATGTTCATCCGCATCCGCTCGACTGGTTACATTTCGAAAACTCATTTTCTATGGTAAACGCTGTGCAGAAGGATCAGCCTGATTCATCAAGATACCTGCCCATGATTCCGGCAGCAAAATTCACTTCCGATTTCAAGGCTACTTCGGGAAGTTTAAACAGGCATCTGAAAAATGCTTTCATAAAAATCGGCCTTGATTATTATTTCAGGCAAAACCATTTTTATGCTGCTTATGGCACTGAAACGGCAACGCCAGCGTACGCACTCTTAAATATGAATGTTGGTGCTGATGTGTATTTTAACAATAAGATGCTTTTTACTTGCATTGTTAGTGCCGAAAATCTGTTGGATGAAGCCTACCAGAGTCATTTGAGCCGATTGAAATATGCTCCCGAAAATTTTGCTACTGCTCGCAATGGGGTTTACGACATGGGCCGAAATGTGGGTTTTAAAATCATCGTACCGTTTTCTCTATCGAAAGCCAGCGAGTGATACTTCCGTTTTGCAATAAAAGAAATGCCCGTAGTAATGAACTGCGGGCATTTTTATCTATAATCTGGAAGTATTTGAAATCAGTTTACCTGTAATTTTTCACACTCCCACTTTCCCTGCATTTTCATTTGCAGTAAGTAAATTCCAGCCGGCCACCGGCAGTCAAAGTTCAATTTCTTTGCCTGGGGTTGCACTGAGAGCAGTATTCTGCCTGTTACATCCCTCACGATGAGCTCATCAATAGGGTTGAAAGTTTCAATGGTTACTTTGCCGTTCGATACAGGATTTGGGTAAATGTGGATTCTGTTGGGATATTTCCCGGCTATTTCCTCTTCAATGCCAAGGCTATTGCTGATCAGCCTTACATTTAATTCGGTTGAATGACGATCGTTAACGGACACTGTAATAGTTTTTGATGCATATCCGCCTGCCGAAAAAGTTACATTGTAAGTGCCGGCCTTCAGCAACCTATGGTAGTCGCCAACCTCAGGATCTGTATAAACGTTGGAGCTGTCCTTGTCGAAGCCGGAAATGTAAACCTTTGCATACAGTGCAGTTCCCGATACCGAATCGGTGACCAATCCGCGAAGCCCGAAACCGGATTGCTCCATATAGTTAAGCAACGAATGGTAATTGTATTTCCAGTGATCAACCAATTGATTGGTGGGTAATAATTTTACACCCGATAGTTCAATAGTTACTTCGCGGCAATGCTTGTAGTAATTCATATAATCCTGTCTGCCACCTGTTATTCTATACCATGCATAACCATTTGTAACACCACTGGCGTATAGGTCTTTCAAATAACCAGTATTCTGAGAATTGGCGAAAACGGTGTCGGCATATTCGTGGCACACATACTTCCACCAGGCGTCGTCCGCACTAAGTTTCGACCAGGTATCCCAGGGATAATTAACAACCTCAGCCCCACCATGAAAATTAGCGCCCATGGTAAAGGAGTTTTGATCCGCAAAATTCATAAACGCAACAGTCTCAGGTTGCCAGGCATTCCCATCGGGATGCTGACCATCTTGTGGGTCAGGATAATTGCGGTTCAGGTCAACATTATTGGCATTAAAGCGGGTGGCTCCGTTCACAGAATTATTTCCGCCTTTATAAGTTCCGTCGGGGTTTGCCAACGGGCAGATCACAATATCATAATTATCAACCAGGCTTGTAATCCGTGCGCTCGAACCGTAGCCACTCAACAACGAATCGGCCAGGTGGAGCATCAGTATAAAACCGGTTAATTCGTCGCCATGAATGGAAGAAGTGTACAGGAACTCGGGCTCATTTTCTTCAATATTTACATGATCCGAAATCCGGAGTGCCAGTATCTTCCGGCCGCTGGCGAGTGTGGTAATAGTCAGCAATTTACATATTTCCGGATGTCCGGCAGCAAATTGTTGCATCAGCGTTTCGTAGGCTGAATAGGTCGGGTAATAATTCCATGTCAGTACTTCTGCAGGGGTGTTGCTCATGTCAACACTGTACATCTCTGATGGTGCTGTAAGCACTGAATACTCGATGTTGTATGCCGTAAAATCAAAAAATTCGCGTTGGTTTGCATATGCAAAAACCTTGTTGTCGCGTGTATGGCTGATCGAAATTTTTTGCGAAAGTGAAGGATTCAATAAAAGGTCGTTCAACGGGAAATTAAAATATACTTCCCCACGACGCTGCAAGTCCTGCTGTGCAAGGGTACCTTGTTTAAGAAACGATTGTGCATTGGAAAAACTGAAGGCAGAAACAAGTACAAGAAGTGTAATAATTTTTTTCATGCATTCAACGGATTTATACCTGGCATGCGTTATTCAATTTCCGACATGAGTGCCGAAAGCTGGTTGTAATGCGATTTTTCAATTTTTACCAGCGGCAACCTGAGGTTATTGACAATAATTTCCTTGATTTCTAAAGCAGCTTTAATTCCGGACGGATTTCCGTCGGCAAAAACGCAACGTGTAAAATCGGTAAGTTTGTAATGGATTTCGCGTGCTTTTTTCATTTCTGCTTTCAATCCAAGCGATACCATCTCTGAAAATAATTTGGGATAGGCATTGGCAACAACTGATATAACACCATCGGCCCCCATGCCCAGTAATGGAAGTGTAAGCAGGTCGTCGCCCGAAATTACAAGAAAGTCCTTTGGCTTGTTGCGGATAATATCCATTATCTGTTCGATGCTTCCCGATGCTTCCTTAATTCCTATAATGTTATCGAATTCGTTGGCCAGCTGTAGGGTTATTTCAGGTTTCATGTTTACTGAGGTCCGCGAAGGCACATTATACATGATAATCGGAACAGGACTTACTGTAGCAATATTTTTATAGTGCAGGTAAAGACCTCTTTGCTGGGGTTTGTTATAATAGGGTGTTACCGAGAGTATCGCATCATACCCTTCGAGTGAACTGATTCTTATTTTATTAATTACTTCCTGGGTATTGTTACCTCCGAGGCCCAGCACCAGCGGCACCCTTTTATTGTTTATTTCAACCACAAAGTCGGCAAGGGCATTCATTTCTTCACGTGTTAGGGTTGCCGTTTCGGCAGTAGTTCCCTGCACCACAAGATAATTTACTCCACCTCCGATAAGGTGTTCAATTAACCGCTCCAAGGCTGTAAAATCAATAGTTCCTTGTTTGTGAAACGGTGTAACCATGGCAACCCCTGTGCCCCTGAATTTGTTGTTCATATCGGTTAATTGTTTATCCTGCTTAAATAATGAATTACTTGTGAGGCAAATGTTTCAATGGTTTCGTCGGGGCCGGAATGTATCATCAGATCATAAAACAATTGGTGATCTTCCTGGTACCTGCCCACTTTAAGCCCCGACTTTGAAAGAGCCGCACAATAAAGTAAAGGCAAATGATCATCAAGGCTAAGGTCAATCAGGATGTCGTATTCTGTATCTATAAACTCTTTAACAAATGCTTTTTGTGGCTGGTGCCGGAAATTAACATCTTTGGCTGTAATAATATCCTGGGTAATTTTCGGGATGAAATAATGTGGCGTGATTTTTAAATCCGTGTAGCATACCACACGCACTTTCAGTTTCAATTCGTTCAGCTGGCTGAGAATGTTTTCAACTATTTTATAGGTAGCTTCATCGGGTAAATAATAAAGTAAAGCAACAGTCCTGGCTGTTTCCAGGTTTGTAGCTTTCTGATGCCTGCTCATTTCGTTTACTTGTTTCACAAGAAACGATTTAGCCATGTTTTCGCGAATATTCTGAAGTATTTTCAAGACTGGTAATTTGATTGCTCAAGGGCCGGTATACAGGCCTGAACTGTAGGACTTGCGAAAATACTTATTTTTTTTTCCTTAACGTAAAAATATTTACAAAAACCTTGGTGCAGCATGCTTCAAATCTGTTGATCTCATTCACCGGTTTTGGGCACTTTTGAGAAACAGGATATAATCTCGCCAATATACATCCTGTGATAGTCTTTTTTAGGGTAATTCGAATCAATGCTTTTTACCAGGAAATGTTCGGGGTTTATATCCGAATAGTAAAGTTTTCGGCATTCAAGCATCAAAACCGACTGCTCGTAAAATATTGATTTTGAAGGCGATTCAAATGGTTTTAAACCGGTAGCTTCCATTTTATTCACCTGGCGGCCTGAACGTTTGCCACATAAATTGAGCGCCGGCCGCTGACTTTCATCAAAAAAACTCATGGTGAAAAATTCATTTTTCTCCATAAAATCATACGTATATCGCTGTGGCCTCACGAAACAAAATACTACCTGTTTGTTCCATAAAATTCCCATGCCTCCCCAACTGGCTGTCATGGTATTAAAGGATTCGAGTTTACCAGCCGTAAGCAGGAACCAGTCATCATCAATTAATGTAAAAGGATTTTGATGAATATCCTCAGGATTGATTTTTTGCAAGTCGTTGAATGTCATTTTGTTTTTTTTACTTGTTTCAAGGTTAGCAGGTTTAATGGGTTTGATCCCAGACCTGAAATATTTTTACGGGTAAATCGCAACACTTCGTCGTAATAAAGAATGATAACCGGAGCATCCTGCATGAGCAGTCGATCCATTTGCATGTACTTCAATCCTCTTATCGAATCGTTGGTTTCGCGTGTGCTTTCGTTGTAAAGCTTGTCGTACAAGGTCGATTTATAATGCGTATAGTTGGGACCGGCAGGGCAGAAGTTCGGCGAATAAAACAACGAAAGGTAGTTTTCGGCATCGGGGTAATCGGCTATCCATGAGCCCCTGAAAAAACTGACTTTCGATTGTGCGATCATTTCGCGCAGTGTGGCAGGCGGTGTTACATCAATTTTCACATGTATACCTATTTCACCAAGCTGGCTTTGGATATACCGGCACAGATCGAGGTACGATGCATTTGTGGTTAAAGTAATGGTCGGCAGGCCTTTGGCTCCCGGGTAACCGGCTTTTTCGAGTAGCTGCATTGCTTTTACCGGATTATAGGTGTAGCCTTCAATCATATCCTGATCGAACCAGGGTAT
>CAYNVK010000109.1:0-9023 GCA_964400395.1 uncultured Lentimicrobiaceae bacterium
AAAATAAACGGGGGATACATGGTTAAACCGTCCCACATTGCGCCCGAAAAAAATATGTGCTCGACGTTGAAGGCGTTTCGAACCTCGATGGTGCCAAAATTATGCAGTATGCTGATTGGGGAGGCGAAAACCAACGCTTTCATTTTGTGCCGCTGGATGGAGGTTTTTATAAGGTTATCATCCGCAAAAGCATGAAATGCTGGAATGTTCCGGGAAGCACTTTCAACCCCGGCAATCCGGTTGTTCAAATGGCCTGGGATACTACCGATAACGCTGTGTGGGAAATCATTCCGTTTACTACCTCCTTGCCTGGTTTAAGATCGGAAAGTAAACTGAATGTGTTTTACAGCATGAATCAACTGCACATTAAGCCAGTAGGAAATAGCAGGCTCTCTGAGGTTTTTGTGGTAAACATGCTGGGCGAAACGGTCAGCCATAAGTATTGTTCCGGCAACTCCGAATTTTCTTTTGCGGCTGATTTAGCCCCGGGCCTGTACATTGTTAAAGCAATTATGGAAGGCGGGCTTATAGCAAACCGGAAATTTGTAAAACATTAACAACACTGAATACCCTGATTACCAATTCAAATAAATCCAATACTAATTAAAACCAATTCATCATGAAAAAAATCTCTACGATTAAAAAAAGTGCAGCTTTTCTTATGCTTGCTTTTGGCATGAGTTTTTCAACTTTCGCACAGGATGTCCTCTGGACAGGTGAAAAATCACCCGAAGCCATCACGTATTACGATATGGTTGGCTGGACAAAAACAGAAGTAAATGGTCCCGTTCCAACAGGTTATGTAAATTTTGGTACTGCTGAGGCTCCGGTTTTTTCAGCCATTGTGGATAATCCTGATAAATCGGGAATTAACAAAACAGACAAAGCCCTGATATTAAAATCAATCAAGGGAAAATCATGGTGGCCGGATTTTTTCCTTTTCGAATTGGGAGCTCCGGTTTCTATCACAGAAAGTAACAGGTATTTACATATTTTCCACTACAGGCAAAATCTGAACCAGGGATATAGTGTAAACATCAATAAGGCCCAAACATGGGAAGATTCTGATAAAGGAACCAAGCGGTTTGATGGAAATCTTTCGAAAGCTGGCCAATGGGAAGATATTGTTGTTGACCTTAAATGGTTTATTGACCACACCGAACCTTTGACCCAAGTATGTATATTGATGGACCGCAACTGGGGTGGCGCAGCTGAAGATCCTACCGATTATTATTTTGATGAAGTTGTTCTCAGTGATCAAGCACTTGCGCGCGGAGTAAATATTCTCCCTGGTACCGACCTGCTGAACTGCCAAAGCCAGGCCCAGATTGATGCCCTTACATTCGATACCCAGAATGGTTCGAACACCTACAGCTTTATTGATAATCCATTCACCACCAGCTCCGTGAATGCAGGTGGCAGAGTACTCGATTTTTTCAAAAGCGCTGATGCATCGTGGTGGCAGGGAATGAAAGTTAATTTCCCCGGCATCCATATGATTGAATATGGTGTAAAACAATACCTGCATGTGTTGGTAAAAGCTGACATTGCCTGCGATATCCAGTTACAGGTTATCGATAACGGAGATGGCGATCGCAGTGAGATGTTCAACTACCCGAAAGATGAAATTGGTGGAGATTGGTTCGACCTGGTTTGGGATTTGAGCAGTTATACCGCCATTAAATCATTTGCTGTTCGTTACGATGTACGCAAGGATGAAGGCGGCAACTGGATTAACGGCACACCTGCAGGACATTTCTTTATGGACGAAGTTACCCTTGATGGAAATCCTGACCAGCGCGAAGTTATTACCAGCCTTAAACCTTCGAACACGAAAACCGAACTGAAGGCCTACACAACCGGAAGAACCATCAATTTCTCAATGCCTGATGCAGCCCGCGTTAGTGTATACGATATGATCGGTAAGAGTGTTGCTTCACAAAACCTGGCTAACGGCGCTCAGCTGAATGCAATCACAGTTCCTAATTCAGGAATGTACATTCTGAAAGTTGAAACCAAAGGCGGAAAAGTATCAACTGCCAAATTGATAGTGAAATAAATTCCAACGGATAAGGATGTCACCCAATAACGGTTTACAGGCAGATTGGGTATGGTTGATAGAGCTGTAAATCGCTGGTGGCATCCTTATTCTTCTTTACGTTCAAATCTGATATTCAGCAGTACCTTAAGTGTTTAGCAAGGATGTTGCTGTGTTACAGTAATGAAAAAAATGACAGTTCCGAAATTGTCTTTTATGATTAATACTTCTTATCGAATGAAAACGATTGCTTTAAGAATACTCACTTTCTGTCTTCTTGCCTTAGTGGTATATTCCTGCAAGAAAGATGATGATAATACAGAATCAGCTTTAATCGGTAAGTGGATACTGGTTGACAAAATGGTGGATAACAGCACCGTTGTGCTCACCGATTGCGAAAAACTCAGCACAATCACGTTCGAAGCTGATAATATAAGTTATCTGTTCGATGCATGTGGTAATAAAACCATCAATTCCGGCTGGAATTATAAAGATGGTATGCTGGATATTTCCGATTATCTGCCGGTAGCATTCTACATCGAACAGCTTGATAATACCACCTTAAAAATCAGGCGAAATGATATCTCTCCACAGGGGAGCCTGCAGGTTACCATACTTGGATACTCAAAAATTAACTAAGTAAGTACTGCTGATTCAATCATATAGGAATAATATCCCTCAGAGTTATGAACAAACTAATTCCCAGCGTACTGATCTTTTTGCTCCTTTTTTCTTCATGCAAAAAAGATACAGATAATATATCCTTATTTCCTGGTTTCTGGACACAGGAATCCATTACGGAGGATGGCAACCCGGTTACGATGTCGGCCTGCGAGCAAAGCACCAGGCTGCTCATTGAACAAAACGGCATTTATCGCATGTATAGTTCGTGCGATGGCCAGCAGCGTTACGGTACATGGATAATTACCGGCAACACCAAGCTCGATATGTCGCTCGATCACTGGAACGGCAGCAATAAATACGAATCATTCCCTGTTCGGTTTACCATTCTCAAGCTTACAGCCACCGAGATGGAGATCAGGGTTAAAACATACATTGGCGAAAGGAAAAAAACGGTCATGTTCACTCCTATGGATCAGGATGTACTCACCGGCAAAACCCCGGAGGAATTGCTTCAACTGGATCGCTATAACAAAACCTTAAAAACCTATACCTATAGGTTTGTTAAACAGGAGTAAGAATTTCGTAATCAGTTAGCTGGCAGCCCGGCACCCCAAAACCTGGAGAAAAATCACCCTGTGGTGAAGCCGCGCCGAAAGTTAAAACTGATTTTAAAGGTTATGATTCAGCTTGTTAAAACAGCATGCTGTAATCCTGACCCTGGTTACACAAAGAAAAAGATATATTCTCACCTACATTGTCACATCATGAGAAAAAGAGTTTTCAGACAAGTATTCACATTACTTTCGATTGTACTGTTTACCATACAAGGGTTTGGGCAGCAGAAACATTTGGTTACTGGAGTGATCAAGGATTCTCAGACCGGCGAAACCCTTATTGGTGCCACCGTACTGGTTAAGGGAACCACCTTAGGAACAGTAACTGGCGTTGATGGAAGCTATCGTCTTGAAATAAGCGATCCCAAATGTACCCTGGTATTCTCTTATATAGGCTACCAGCGTTTCGAAACTGCCCTCGACGGCCGCACAGTAGTGAACGTGGGATTGAATTTAGATGCAACTTCATTAAGCGAAACCGTAATTATCGGGTATGGCACCCAGAAAAAGGAATCGGTTGTTGGATCTATTTCAACCATCAGCAATAAAACCATAGTTTCTATCCCGGTTTCAAATATTACCCAATCCATTGCAGGGAAACTCTCAGGGGTTGAGGTAGTGCAGTCGTCCGGTGAAATCGGTCGCGACGAGGCCGATATTTTCATACGCGGCCAGGCTACCTATGGAAACTCCAAACCGCTTATCGTGGTCGACGGGATTATACGCGACGGATTCGCGCAAATCGATCCCAACGAAATTCAGACCTTAAGTATATTAAAAGATGCTTCGGCCACCGCCGTTTTCGGGGTGAAAGGCGCTAATGGCGTTATAATTGTTACCACCAAACGTGGTACCGAAGGCAAACCAAAAATATCGTTCACCACGCAAACCGCTATCACTGTTCCAACCCGCATTCCGCAGCCCCTCGATTCCTATCGCTCGGCCATGCTCAGCAATGTGAATGCAATTACAGGTGGCGCCGGCGTAGCAGCCTCATACAGCACCAAGGACCTGATGAATTTCCGTACCGGGGCTTCACCATATACCAACCCCGATTATTCGTGGGTTGATGTACTGATCCGCGATCACTCATCACTCTCGCAGTATAACCTGAACGTGAGTGGCGGAACAAAAAATATACGTTATTTCGTTTCCGGTGGATATCTTACCCAGGACGGGATTTACAACTACGACCCCTACACTAATTTTTCGAGGTATAACTTCCGTTCCAATTTCGATATCGATGTTTCGAAAAACCTCAGCGCCGCTATCAGCCTGGGTACCCGTATCGAAAACAGGACAAACCCTGCTTCGGCCTGGTATGGCAGCTGGGAATTGTACCGTGCTTCCTTCGCCCTTGGTGGACGTTATACCCCCGTTTTTAACCCCGACGGATCACTCGCCGGCAACAGCAGCCGCACCAACCTGATCGGGAAAGTGCGCGACAATGGTTTTTACAAGGAAACCCGGAGCGTGCTCGAAATGAGTGTCAGCCTTAACTATAAACTCGATGCCCTTACCCCGGGACTATCGGTAAAAGGACAGCTTGCTTTCGACGACAACAGCTCAATGGGGCGCAATTACGGACAGAGCTTCGCAGTATATCAATACGACCAGGTTAATAGCAAATATACTGAATTCGGCGAAAACCGCCCGCTCAGTTATGCCTGGGGCGATGTGTACGACACCCGTAAAACGTATTATGAAATAAGCCTGAACTATGCACGTACTTTCGGTAAACATGGCGTTACAGCCCTGGTGCTGGGAAACCGCGACCTGAAGTATGTAAATGCTGATACCCCTTATGCTACCGAAGGTATCGTTGGTCGTGTAACTTATGATTACTCAGGACGCTACCTGGCCGAAGTAAATATGGGCTACAATGGTTCCGAAAACTTTGCTCCCGGGCACCGGTTTGGATTTTTCCCTGCATTTGCCCTTGGATGGGTTGCTACCAATGAGGCTTTCCTGAAAAATACAGGTTTCAGCCATGTGGTAACCAGTTTGAAGCTGCGCGGATCGATGGGATGGGTTGGAAATGATAAAATCGGGGATACCCGTTTCATGTACCTGCAGCAATACCTTGAAGTAGGAGGCGTAAAATTCGGAACCGGCGATAACTCTTTTACTGGCATACGCGAAGGAACCATTGCCAACGAAAATGTACAGTGGGAAGTAGCCCGTAAGTTTAATATCGGTTTTGAGTCGGAAATACTCAAGGGAATGTTCGGTTTTAATTTCGATTACTTCAACGAATACCGCGATAAAATCCTTACTACTATTACGAATACTACACCTTCGTACACAGGAGCCGAATTTAGTGCCGCCAATGTTGGTATTGTGGAAAATAAGGGATTTGAAATGGAACTCAGGCACAATATGACGATCACAAAAAACTTTTCATACTTCGTTCGCGGAAACTTGTCCTATGCACATAATAAAGTAATTGCCCGCGACGATGCTTACATGACCCTTGATTACCAGAAAGAAAAAGGGTATCCTATCGGCACTCCCCTGAAACTGATAGCTGTGGGCATTTTTCAGGATTACGATGATATTTATAACAGCAATCCACAAATTGCGCAATTAGGCGGTATACCCGGCAATAACCTTGTGTTCCCCGGCGACCTTAAATTCAAGGATATTAATAATGATGGCGTTATTAACCGTTTCGACTATGTGCGAACAGGATATTCGCCGGTACCTGAAATTACCTATGGTTTTACACTGGGAATGAATTACAGGAGCTTTGATGTTTCGGCTCTCATACAGGGAGTTTCGCGTGCTTCTTTTGAGAAAAACTGGGAAATTATGTGGCATTTCTCAAACAACGAAAATGTATTCCCCAAACACTGGGAATACTGGACCCCTGAAACTTCAGGTTCGGAAGAATACACCAGGCTTTATGGTCAGTACCAGAACAACGAAGCCGGCAGTACCTACAGCCTTGGATCGGGCCAATACGTGAGGCTTAAAAACATTGAACTGGGTTATACCTTCCCCAAATCGTTACTGCAACGGTTTAAGGTCGAAACGCTGCGTATTTATTTCTCCGGCGTTAACCTGGTGTTGTGGGCCAAAGAACCCAGCCTTGATCCCGATAACCGGAACGAACGTGGTGGAAACATGCCTCCGTTGAAATCGTACAACTTCGGGCTTAATCTAAACTTTTAAAAATACGGAACATGAAACTGACCAGATATATATTTTTAGCATTGATTTCGGTATTCGTTGTCTCGTGTGAGAACGATGATTTCCTTGATCGTGCCCCGGGATTAAACCTGGATGAGGAAACTGTGTTCACTGTCTTCGAAAATGCACAGCGGTTCCAGTCTGATATTTACGTTCATCTGCAGGATGGCTTTAACCGCGTGGGCAACTTCCAGCCGGTTCCGATGGCATCAGCTTCTGACGAATCCGATTCATATGCCGGCTACCATGGATCAAACCCTTTTAACTTCGGCAGTTACGACGGGCAGGACGACCAGATCTATAACTATTATTCAGGAATCCGGAAAGCCAATATTTTTCTTTCCAAGCTCGACGTTATTCCCTTTCCTGATCAAAAAACAAAGGATGCCCTGGTTGGCGAGGTTTATTTTTTAAGGGCTTTTTACTTTTTCGAAGTTATAAAACGATATGGCGGAATGCCTATCATCGATAAGGTACTGGCTCCGGGGGAAAACCTGATGTTTCCGCGAAATACCTATAAGGAGTGTGTGGAATATATCCTGAAAGACTGCGAATCGGCTATTGGTTTACTGCCGGTATCGAGGCCTGATAACGAAATGGGGCGGATAACCAAAGGCGCGGCAATGGCGTTGAAGGCACGCATGTTGCTTTATGCTGCCAGCCCTTTGTGGGACCAGGAATTTACCAATCCCGACAAATGGCAGCTTGCCGCCGATGCAGCCAAAGCAGTAATCAACCTGAGAGACGAAAACGGTGCGCTGGCATACGAACTTTACAATACAGGCAAAGGTGCCGTTGACTACGAAAGACTTTTCTTTACCCGCCGCAATATGGGAAATAAAGAAGTTATCTTTTATAAACACGAGAGCCCTATCGATTTTAATAACCAGCAGATCAACGTATGGGCGCCCAAAGGCGAAAAATTTGAAGGCGCCGGCGCTGTGAATCCAACTCAGAATTTTGTCGACCTTTTCGAGATGAGTAACGGGAAATTAATTGACGAACCCGGTTCGGGATATGATCCGAATAAGCCATACCTGAACAGGGAGCCCCGTTTTTATAAGACCATTCTTTATAATGGTGCTGTATGGCAGGGGGTAACCGTTGAAACTTTTCTGGCTCCCGACCTCAATCCGTCAAATAACGGGAAACACCGTAAAGTGCTCGGCGAATATACTAGCACCGGTTATTATGTGCGTAAATACCTGCCTGAGGAAGTAAAGACAAAAACTTCGGTTCAGGCTTATCACAACTGGATTTATTTCAGGCTGGCTGAAATGTATCTGAACTACGCCGAAGCTACAAACGAAGTTTCGGGCCCTACTCCCGATGTATATGCAGCCCTCAAGGCCGTAAGAAGCCGCTCCGGTGTGGTTGATTTGCCTGATGGTCTCGATAAAGAACAGATGCGCAAACGTATCATGAACGAAAGAGCTATCGAACTCTCATTCGAGGAGCAACGCTGGTGGGATGCACGCCGGTGGAAGAAAGGATCCGAATGGTTCGGAGGTAATTTCTACGAAATGTACATTGTGAAAAATGCCGACGGAACACTGACCTATACCAAAAAACCTTTCGAAAACAGGATTTACAGGGATTATATGGATTTATACCCGATCCCGATTTCGGAAATGAATAAAAATCCGTTACTACAGCAAAATCCAGGCTGGTAATTATTCTGATCAAACTGCTTAAGTATTTAAACCATGCAAGGAATGATAAAACATATTAAGGTATTCTGCTCCCTGGTAATCTTTATGGTGGGGGTGCTACATCCGGTTCAGGCCCAGGAAACAAACGGTAAAATGGTAACAGGCACAGTTAAAAATGCTGATGGCCAGGTTGTTGCCGGCGTTAGTGTTTCAGTACTGGATAAATCTGTTCATACCTACACTGATAACAGCGGTGTATTCAATATCGAAGCCTCCCAGGGTAATACGCTGAATTTCAGCAAACAGGGATACAAGTCAGTAAAAATGGAAATCAAGGCAGCTGAGACTTCACTCACAGTTACCCTGCAGCCTGCTGACGAAGGCGATATTATTGACGTAGCCTATGGCACCCGCACAAAAACTGAACTTACACATTCAGTATCAGCACTGAAAGCTGAATCCTTCGAAAACACACACCTGCCCGGTGTAACCAGTATTGTCGCAGGAAGGATCACGGGTTTATCGGTGGTTAAAACAACCGGCGATGAACCAGGCTATGAAAATTCGAACATCCTGGTACGAGGCATAGGCACATTTAATACCAGCGTTTCGCCGCTCATTATGGTTGATAATGTTGAACGCAATTTTACACAACTCGACCCCCTTGAGATTGAATCGTTCAGCGTGCTGAAAGATGCTGCAGCCACCGTTCAGTATGGTATGCGCGGCGCCAATGGCGTAATCAGTGTGCGTACCAAACGCGGATTTGTCGGTAAACCCGAAATCCGGTTTGTGGCCCAGGTAGGTTTTCAGTCGCCTACGCGTTTACCGGAGTACCTCGGATCAGCGGAATACGTGAAGCTTTATAACAAGGCACTTGTTAACGACGGGCTTCCGGCTTCG
>CAYNVK010000110.1:0-1225 GCA_964400395.1 uncultured Lentimicrobiaceae bacterium
AAGCACTAACCAGCAATCGAACCCAAAAATTTGGTAACATTTGCGGAGTATTTGAATCTGCAACTGTGCGCAATTTTGCAGCATAAATTTTAAACCTTTTATGCTATGAAAAAGCAAATCTTTCTTTTTGTTGCAATGATCTCTTTAGCAACAACTATTTCGGCACAATCCGATACTGTATCCAGATCATTCTGGAAACCCAAACCACGCAACTATGAAGTAAAACAGGCCTTCGAAGTCGAAAGCCTCGTGCCTATGTTTTTTACCGGCGGTTATCACTTTGCTGTTGGTTATCGCTACCACAAATTCAGGTTCAGGGCCAGTATTATAAATGGCGGGACCTATAATGCCGATGCCCAGGCTGTGGGCGATGTTGACGAAGGATACAAACGGTATTACACCACATCACCCGGATTTTTCCTGGGATACAACTTGTGGAAAAACCTGGAAGTATACGGTTATTATGAAAGGCACACTTTTAAAGTGGAGCAGATGGCAACAGGCGAAAAACAGGATCTCCCCTCCAATGATTTCGGGATCGGAATCAGTTACCAGTTTTTCTTTGGCCGTACCTTTTATATACAACCGGGCATTCACAGCTATTTCAGAGCCGAACAAAGTATAAATTTCACCAATGGCGGAACGTATACCATTCCAACCTTCGAGCTATCGCCGGTAGTACGGATTGGTGCCAGGCTCTGGCGGAAGTACTGATTCAAAAACAACACCCGGGGCAGATAAAAGCATCCCAATGGGTGCTCCAGAACCTGGCAGTTAATAAAATATAGCTCCGGAACGAAATTAAAAGCCGGCTAAATCATCACGACATGCCATTATACAGGCAACCAATGTAAACCCATGGCTTCAGGCTTTGTGTTGGTAGTTGAAGACTTTATACACCAATAACCCCGAAATAAAATTCTGCAGGAATATTTCGATCAGCGAATACCAGATTAATACCACAGGCAACATGCCGATGGTATAAATCATAGGAATTATGCCACCAAACAGGAACAGGATCGAAGCCGTTTCGAATAACTTCCCTTTGTTACCAGGCAAGGCAAATAAAAGGAAAGGCACTACAGAACAGGTAATTAATACACCGCGAAAAAGGATGATCTTTATCAGTAAAGCACCTTCGGGGATATAAAGACCGCTGACTCCGGATTCGTAAAATGATTTTGTAAACAGGTTATAATTCAGCCAGCCCCACACATAATAACTG
>CAYNVK010000110.1:1325-9011 GCA_964400395.1 uncultured Lentimicrobiaceae bacterium
CCGAAAGCATTAACTGAATAAAGGAAACCTGCTGACTTACTTTGAGCTCAGGGAAATGAAGGCCAAAGGCAATCAAAATGCCGGATATGATCATCACTTCAATAATATAGCATACGGTAAGTAAAAATATTATTGCAATTTGTCCACACGTTTTTTTCATACGATCTTTTATTGTCGGTGGTGAGCTGGTCTATTTATTTCGTGTATTTAAAAGCTAAATCGAAAAGTAATTATCTAACCAGGCTTCTTCTTTAAAAGTTTGTATAATATTTAAACAACTTCATTTCACAGCATCGACACTAAGAGCATAAAAATTCCCGTTGGCATCGCCAAAATATATCATGTCGTTTTCAACCAGCGGTGTAGATAAAATGGATCCTAACGCCAGGATTTTCGACTCTGAGGTTTTATAATCCTTACCATACAATTCGAAGTCATTACGGAAACTATCGTCAGCATTGTATATACCGGAGTAATGTTTTTTACTTTCTTCGGTCTGAAAAACCCTGTTTACTTTCCCTGTTTCGGAGTTCACGAAATACAACTTACCGTTAAAACATCCAAATGCTATCTCGCCACCGGCCACGCAGGCAGTTCCGTACACGCGCATGTTCAGGGGAAGGGCCCATTTCACCTCGGCGGTTTTGGCATCCATACAATAAAAACGATGTGAGTCGGAAGTGCCAAAATAAATATTACCACCATACGCCAGGGGTGTTGCAATAATCCAGCTTCCCAACTCCTTCATATTCCATTTACCGGTGCCTGTGTTGGCATCAAGCGCATAAATATTATAATCGCGGCTGCCAAAAATCACTGTATTATCGACGATAACTGCAGCTTTCTGAATTTCGCCAAGCGGGAAATAAGCATCGCCCACAGTTTTGAATTTCCACTTCAGTTTACCTGTTAAAGCATCGAGGGCATAAAAATTACCATCGTAGCTCCCGATATACACAACTCCGCCGGCAAGAGCGGGAGTAGCATGCACAATGCCACCGGTTTTATATTTCCAGATGCACTTACCCGATCCGGCATCGAGTGCGTACACGCAGCTATCGCCGCTGCCGGCATACACTACACCGTTTTCGACAACGGGCGACGACAGATAATAATCCCAGATTCCATATTGTTGCTCCCCATTGGTATTAAATACCCAATCGAGTTTGCCGGTACTTTGGTTCAGAGCGTAAATATTCCCGTCGCTGCTCACTGCAAACACTTTTCCGGCCGACACCGCCGGTGTGGATTGCACCGCACCTTTGGTAGTGAATTTCCATTGCAGGGCACCCGTAGTTTTGTTGAGCGAATACAGGTTCATATCTCCGCTCCCAAAAAATACACTGTTGTCACCTACGGTGGCTGATGAATAAACTGCTGCGCCCGTCCGAAACTTCCACCGCACAGCATCCTGGGCATAAAGATTCGACAAACTGAAAAACAAAAAGGCAAAAGCCGAAATTCTGATGATGTGCATGGGGATAAGAAACTTTATAAATTGAAAATTCTCCGGGTTATGATTCTAGGAGATCACTGACGGGGATAAGCGGTTACATGCCTTTACTGTAGTTTAAAGCTCATGGCTGTTGATTAATTGTATAAATATAATTGACAGCCACATTTCCTTTTACCATCGAAAGCACCGGGCATAAGCCTTCGATAAGCTGGGTAACCTTTTGCATATCCTCAACCGTGATATTGCCTGAAGATAGTATTACCTCGAGTGTGATGGATTCGAAACCTGTTGGGTGCTCCTGCCGGCGGATGCCTTTTGAAACGATTTCGAAAACCTGTACCTGCTTTCGCATTTTGCGTAACACTACCAGCATGGCGCTGCCCACGCATGAGGAAAGACTTAACAACAACAATTCGAGCGAAGTATACCCCAGGTTATCGCCAAGCGGGGGAACATAGTCGATCAGCACCGGTTCATTACCGGCAACATTGCCTTCGAAAAGAAGTTTTTCGTTTATCAGCATTACAGATGCTGTGAGTTCTTTTGATTTATCGGTCATGGGTATTAAAAATTTATTAACTAATTTAATTACAACTGTTTACTTATTATCTGCTTGTGTTATAAGTTACATGTTTCAGGTTAAAATTACCATAACAACTTGGGCCATCCGGATAATTGTATATGGTTTCGGCCCGGGTTGCCAACCTGTAACCATCTATCATTCTATAATCGCCCAATGGTGTTGACCAGGGTAGTTGCATCATTCCAAGTTTTTCGTCGTATGCATACCTGTTGCCGGAAACAAAATTGATCAGTTCGCCTTTTTCGTTGAAATAAAGCCAGGCTGAAACAGTAATATTGTTGTTGGTAAATTCGGCTTTTACTTTCAGGCTGTCGGTTTCAAGCCATTTTATCCTTTTATCGGTTAAAGCGCCAGGCGCCAGGCAGCATATATCGTTAAAAAACGTAACAGTTTCGGAGATCCCCATCTCGCGGCCTTTTTCGTACTGTACTTTTATGAGCGACAACAACCGGATATCCATATAGGCTTCGCCGTTTCTGAAACTGTGAAAACCGGCTACGGGCAATCCTTTCATGGTGGCATTCAGAAAAAACAGCCGTACAGCGCTATTCATAAAATTATACTGTTCAGATGTAAGCGGCATCCATGGCGACTGTTCATTTTTCCTGATGTTACCTTCAAAAACAACCCTGAAATTCCGGACCACAGGCTTGCCGATAAAACCAGTGTAACGAATGTATTTTTGCACCGGCACAGGCAGCCCGGACAGGTCCGATTCGGTTAATACCTGCTGTGATAACTGAACCTCCTGCGAAAGCAACGTTTTAACCTCGCTGAGGTATCTTGCCTTGTAGCTTGTGGTTGCGTAGGTTAAAATAATGCCGGCAAGGATAATTACGTTTGCGATGGTTGCAAATTTTGCATCTTTCCAAACCATGATTACCAGCACGGTTGAAAGTACTACAGCCAGCAATGCGGGTATATACCACCATTCGGCTTTGCACAGCAGTGCCGTGCCCGATAGCATAAACAGCACAAATGCCAAAAACCAGAGCAACCCCAATGGCTTCGAGATGTGCATGGTTAGCTGCTCCATGTTTCCGTATCCAAAAGCTTTTGCAAATCCCATCAGGTGGATGGCGCCATGAATAAAAACAAGTAGTGCAAATACAATTTTCATAACAGGTAATGATTATGCCTTTCTATTTTGCCAACAAGGGAAACATATATTTAAATAAGATACTTCCACAGCTGTTTCCCCTATGGGCTTTTGAACTTTTTTTTGCAGAAAACTTACATGTCTCTTACAGAGGATGTTAAAAAGCAAGCAGTAAAAGACACTTTAGGCGTGTATCATTTAAAGCGGTACCGCAGGCCACCTTTAACAAAGCTGGAACCCGGCATATCGAAATGCACCTGGTTGTAATAATCAATGTAGATTTGCGTACCGCGGTATGCATCGATATAAAACCCGAGTTTTGAGCCATTTATAAAACTGAAAGGATAAGCCGCGATGCCAAAAACAACCCCGTTCGACCAACGGTTAATGGAATATTCAGGTAAAACACCGGTGCCTTTGGCCGATATAAAATTGAGCTGGCCCATATACCCTAATTTGAGCTGTATTTCGGCTTCAGGCAGCCATTTCCGGAAGAGTTCAAAATTATAGGTAAGCGGAATCATACACTGGCTTACCGAAAGATTCCTTGTACCGACATACATATTCCCGGCATCGGCATAGGTAAATTCCTGGTGGTTATACATAAAATCGAGCCCGGTTTCTATTTCGCCAAACTTTAATGGCTTGTTGGCGTGTACCCCCACGTTGGCCCCTATTGAGGTTGCACCGCTATAAGCATCGATGGATGCACCGGGAGCAGGTTCGGCATTTGGGACAACGGAGAGATCGGTATTTTCGGTAATGCCACCCTGGTTTATGCCTGCCTGAATTGACATTTTTATCCCCCGTTCACTTTTATCAGTAACCGCACAGGCAGTGATAATAAGCATGAGAGCAAACCCTGTAATCAATTGCCATTTCTTTTTCATTTTCTCTTTTTTTATTGCCTGATGTTGCTGGTTCCGATCTGTATGCGACCAGGATGCCGCTCACATGCAGCACCCTGAATTCGCATCATCCAATCATCCAATCAATCAAAAGTATGCATCAAACATTAATTATTTTTCCTTCAATTTCAGTAAAGCTTCCTTACCGGCCTTGTGATCCGGGTTCAGCTCGATGGATTTTTCGTATGCTTTAATTGCTTCCTGTTTGTTTCCAAGGGCAACCAGTCCTTCTGCAAAACTATCCCAAGCATTCCACGATCCGGGGTATAATTCGGTGATAAAGCCAAAAACTTTTACGGCCGATGCAGTATCTTTGAGTAAAGTGGCATATCCCAGCCTGTTCAGTTCGGCTTCATTAAAATCCCATTTATCCTTTTCCGTTTTAAAGCTGTTCCTGAATTTTTCAAGCTGGCTGTCGATTTTCCCAGGCTGCATGCTTTTGCTCAATTCGAAGGCCACCAGGGGTTTCATATTGGCAGGCTTACGGTTGTAGAGTATATCAGTAATTCCTTTAAACATCTTTTCGAGCGGAGCATTACCGGCATTGCTCAGTATTACAATAAGGTATTGCTCGTCGGGTATCTGGTAAAACCGGGTGTGCCATGCCATCAGGAATCCTTCGTGAGTGCGGATTTTTTTCATGGCACTGTCAATGCCAACCGGTACTTCGCGCAGTTCCCAGCCACAGCCATAGTTATTTAAACCCGGGGTAAACATGGCATCGCGGGAGGCTTTCGAAAGGAAGGTTTCGCTGTAAAAAGCGCGGTCGTATTTAAGAAGGTCCTCAAGGGTTGAATAGATTGAACCCGCCGAATACGCTGTTGACATGTTCCAGTATGCAGGATATGAAAAGGTGGAGAACTGGTGCATGTAGCCTGTAGCCAGTTTATCAATCACCTTGTAGGGATCGGGTTGCCTGTCGCCTGAATTGCTCATGCCCAGCGGCTTTAAAACCAGGTCCTGCAGCGCTTTTTCGTACGATGTCCCGTTAACTTCCTCAATGATTAACCCGAGTAAAAAATAAGCTGAGTTGTCGTACATCCATTTGCTGCCGGGCTCAAAGTCGAGGTCGCTCATACAGTATTTTTTCGCAAAATCTGTTTTATTAATCGGCCCGTTGCCAAACTCTTTCATGATGTCGTCAACCGTTTGCCTTTTTAACCCGAAGTAATTCGGAATGCCCGAAGTATGGTTGAGCAAATGCCTGATCGTAACCTTACTGCCCACATCCTGACGATACCATTTTAACACATCCGAAAGCCTGGTGTCGAGTGATAGTTTCCCCTGGTCGACCAGTTTCATAACCATGGTAGCTGTAAAAGTTTTTGAGATGGATGCCAGCAGGAATTTGGTTTGCGGAGTATTGGGAACCTGCCACTCCACATTGGCATATCCATAGCCTTTGCTAAGGATGGGTTTGCCTTTTTCGGCCACCATCACTACGCCGTTAAAGGAGCCCTGGTTGTAGTAGGAAGCAACATAGCTTTCGAGCCGTGCCTGCTTTTGTTTATCGATGCTCTGAGCCTGGCCGGCGAGGGTTACATTTGCAAAAAGTGCAAGCAGGAGCAGGTTTATGATTTTGATTTTCATGTTCTTCTATTTTTCAGCGTACCTTAATGGTTGAATGATTGAAGCAAAATTATTTCGCTATGGTTTCACGAAAAACAAAAACCCGATGAAAGGCATTTAATACCGGTTTAATGACGGTTTAAAGGGTTTGAATGTAATAACAGACCAGGAATCTCAGAATCAGTTGCTCACCTGGGCATGTAACCAGTTGAAATATTGTGGCAACAATCTGTTTTCAATAATCCCATGCCCGCCTTCGCCCGTTGTTACAAATTCGACCCTGGCGCCGGCACTTTTAAGTTTATCCACCAGTTGGAGTGTAAGGTCGTACGGGCAGTTTAAATCGTTTTTGCTGTGGTAAATAAAAACAGGCGTGTTGCGGAAAGTCTTCAGGTAAGCGGGATCCAGGAAATCAGGATACCCTTCACCCAACCATTGGGTTGCCAGGTTGGGATGGCCTGAAAAAACAGCAATGCCTTTAAACATGCCTGGGTATTCGTGGTAAATGCGGTAAGCACCGTAACCGCCCATGGAGAAACCGGCAAGAATGATTTCGGAAGCGTTTACCGGGTAATTTTTTATCGCATCTTCAATGGCTTCGCGAACATCAATTTCAGCGCCATCGGCGGTAAAACAGTTGGAAGTTCCCCTTCCGAAAGGCGCAATTTCGATAAAGTCGTTTTCGGTAAGCTGGTTGTTCAGCATGCCCTGGTCGTCGGAACCACTGCCGTGCAGCATCACAAACAGGGGATATTTCTTTTTCGGATCGAAATTCGCCGGAAGTTTGATGGTGTAAGGTTGCAGGGTACTATCAATTTCTGAAAGAAAAGCCCTGCGGGAAATTCCCGGCTTTTCGGATAAATACGTCGGATTGGTTTTAATTTCATCAACGGTATTCAGGTATGCATTAAATCGTTCCCTGATGGCACCGGCAGTTTCGTAAGGTTTTAGCTTTTCGTACTCTCTTACCAGGTTTTGAAGCGTGAAAAGCAGTGTGTTATAATCGCCGGCTGAAATTTCATTTTTAAATTTATCCAGTTTAGCTTTCTCCTTATTGAAATCTATCTCAGGCAAAATACTGAAAGAAATTTCACCTTCCGAATTATCCGAACATTTCCAGAAAAGCTTGTAACCACCGGGGAGCAGCGTTTCAGCCTGAAGTTGGAAAGCAGTTGTATTTAATCCTGTCTGTAGCTGTTTTTCTTTGTAAACAGAAGTGTACGAAAAATCATCCGCCGATCGCAGCGCGAGAAAATATGAAACCGTATTTTCTGATTTTGAAAACGAAATGATTTTAACATTAACAGCATTTCCGGCAACTATATTTCTTCGTTCGACATCTGCAAAAGAAACAGGTTTACCCGGCTGAACGGGTGGTTCGAACTTTGCGTTTACATATTCCCGTTTGCTGAGTTCCGACTGCATACGTTTATCCTTTTTCAGGAAATAATAGTTTTTATCCTTTTCACCAATGGCTTTTACAAAACAAAAGTTGATGCCGATTCCTTCGGAAAACAAGGGATGATAGGGATACACTTCGCTCCAGGGCAGGGCTAGTTCAAAGAAACATTTCCCTTGCTCCGACCGGCAGACAAACTGCGTGGAAGCCGAAAGTTGTTTGCCCGAAAGATCGACATTGTAATACCAAACTCCTTTGCGGGCAGGGATATTCTTAGTTTCGTTGGCAGGTGAAAAGCGAAGCACATAAAATTCGTCTGTCGCTTTACCTGAATCCGGCCTGGCAATTACCAGGTGAAATCCATCGCCATTCTGGTAGGCGCGGTCGCGGTAAATAATGGAATCGCTTTCGGTTTCAAATAACAGATAGAGGCAGTTTAGTGAGTAAGCCATTTTATACCTGCTGGCGATATCCGGGTTTGAATCGTTTGATTTTTCGAAATACGGGAACTTCCGCCACTCCAAGAGGTTAAAGTTTTCATCAGGTAAACCATCTATAACCGGCAGATTTTCCAGGAAAGGGATATTCAAAATCGGTTGCTGCCCGTATCCGGCATTCAGCTGGAAAACAAGCAGGATTATTGCTGTAAGATATTTAATCATTATGCTCACG
>CAYNVK010000111.1:0-9000 GCA_964400395.1 uncultured Lentimicrobiaceae bacterium
TCAGCAACCAGGCTAAAGAAAACGAACTTTACGAAATCAGGTATTAACAAGAACCCTCAACCCTAACCCTGTCAGGGTTTAAAACCCTGACAGGGTTGGGGTGGGTGACAAAAAAAATATTACCATGACTAAGCTTGAGTTTGGAAAGTATTACCATATCTACAACCGAGGTGTTAACAGGTGCAACCTGTTCTATATCAATGACAATTACAGATATTTTCTGCGCCAGTACGAAAAATATATTGACCCGGTGGCTGACACATTTGCATGGGCTCTTTTGAAAAATCATTTTCACCTGCTTGTGCGGATAAAAGAAGAATCAGAGATAAATATTGCACATTTACCGGTTCCAGTGCATGCAAAACAATCCGATCAGCCTGTTGTGCTAAAACAACCTCACCTCTATTTTTCTGATCTTTTTAATGCGTATTCACAGGCAATCAACAAACAGGAAAACCGAACCGGATCTCTTTTCCAGAGGCCTTTCAGCCGGGTACATGTCGATAACCCTGCATATTTCAAAAACCTGGTTATCTATATCCATACAAACCCTGTTCATCATGGTTTTGTGGACGATTACAGGGATTATCCATGGACATCCTATGGTTCTGTTCTATCACTTCAACCTACCCGGCTCAGGCGGGAAAAAGTAATTGGATGGTTCAATGGTAAAGGAGATTTTATTCAGGATCATTTAAAAACACCGGCAGAAGAAATACCTGGTAAATATATTATTGATGAATTTTAAAACTCGTTCCTGACCTTATATAAAAAACCCTGTCAGGGTTTAAAACCCTGACAGGGTTGGGTTATATTTAAAAAAACACTACCCGGTTTAACTACAAACCAAGTTTCTTTTTAATATCCTGTGGTAAAGCAGCTTTGTTTATCATGAGATCCATGGTTTTGAGGCGAACATACGCTTCTGATGCATAGAAATATCCTTTGTAAGGACTGCCTTCGAGGCCCCATGAATTTTTAACGATATAGTATTTGGTTCCGTTCTGGTCCTTGGCAATGCCGGTGATATGCATACCATGGTCGTCGGTAGTAAGATAATTATCAAACTCGGTTTGACGCATTTCCTGGGTTATTTTCTTTTCGGGCATAGGTTTGTCGAATTTGGAGAGCATTCTGTCCTTTTCGGCATCGGTCATTTTTTCCCATTTTGCCCTTTCGAGGCCTGCTACTTCGGGAGCGTTTTTGTCTGGAACTACAGCAACTCCATTACGCCACGAAAATCCTTTTTCACTTACATCGGCACCCCATACTACGGTGTATCCTTTATCGATGGAGTTATCCAGTATTTTAATCAAATCATCAATCGGAACATTGTAAACCTCGTCCATCAGCCAGTTATCTTCCACTTCAATGATGAATTTTGAATAGAACGGGTGATGGGTATAGGATGAAATCTCGATATAATCGTCGGCGTTAAGCCCTGTCATTGCTGCAAATGATTTTGGGGTATACTCTTTACCTTTATAAGTAAACTTTTCAGGAACCTTTCCGAGGTAAGCATCTGCCAAACCATCGAACCCCTGTTTCCATACCGGGCTTAGCTGTTTGTTCGGGTTTTTGATAACTGCCTCTACATTGGCTTCCAACACGGCATCCATTTCGCCATGAATGGGTTTGTCTTCGCCAGGCATATTCCCGGTATAAGCGGCTTCAGGAACCATTCCGTAGTTTTTAATCACGTAGGTTACATCGTGGGCAGCGCCGCCGCCACCAAAATTGTGTTTCCCATGATAGCGAACATACTTTTCGGCTTTGTCGGTATAGCATTTACGCACGCAGAACATTTCGGACAAATCGAAGGTATCTTTCATGGTACGCATCAGTTCGGATTCAATAAACGAAATGGCTGAATAACTCCAGCAGGTACCCGAACGGTACTGGTTCTTCACAGAGGTTGCAGGCAATTGCTTAACAACACTAAAAACATAGGTGGAGTCGGATTTTTTTTCCTTCGCCTGGCTGTAAGCAGCTGACGATGCAACCACCAGAAGAGCAATCATCAGAACAGTTAAACGGTGTTTCATAATTAGTTTTTAAAGGATTGAAGTTTGTGAAAATGAAGAAACCAAAAGTAGAGAAGTTAAACCGACCCCACAAACTTTTTCGGTGTAATAGCACTCTGATCTTTTATATAGTAAAGATTAATCGGTAAAAGGGCAAAATAAGTGCAATTTTAGAATTAACGCTTCCCTTATCAATGTTATTCAAAATACGGTGCAGCCCGCTAATATTCCGGATTTCTGTTAAACTTTATTATTTCTGAATGCAACAACCGAAATAGCTATTACAGCCACTATCAATAAAAATGACATCGCCCATTTTAAGGCAATTGGCATACTGCAATTATCAACATTTGAACCTGTTATATTTTGTTTGTTATTGGCAGCCAACGAATCCCGATCCATCAAAAAAGCACGTGTAGTTGCAAACACATCCTGCAGGCTGTCGGCAGCCCTGAAATTATGAAGTATGGCATTAACAATTACCAGGTTGCGATAATTTTCGAGCTTTTCATAAGGCGTATTCAGCCCTGTGGTAATTTCGAGGCTTTTATTCAGGTAGCCCAGCGCTTTGTCAACCTCGTTCAATTCGATCAGGTTCCTCCCGATTGCAGTCATAATAACGGCAACCTGGCGCTTGTTATCCAGCTTCACATTCCGGTTCAGTATCTTCTGGTAAATATCATTGGCACGGGCATATTCTTTGCGCGAGGTATAAATTTCAGCCATGGTTTTAAGCGTGTTATCAATATTGTAGGCATCGTCGTTTTCATCGCTCATTTCGAGGGCGGTGGTAAGATATTGCATGGCAATGTCAGGCTTCTGCCAATGCCAGTACATCACGCCCAGGTTGCTGTTGAGCCTGATTTCGGTGTATTTATCATTTATTTCGCGCGACAGCCTGAGTGCATGCTGGTAATCGCGCAACGACTCCTGGTAAAGCGCCAGGTAATCGTAAACTGCTGCACGGTTAAGCAAGCTGCCCATAATCCCCGATTTATCCGATTGAACAGTATATATTTTCAAACACGCGTTGGTAAGCGCCAGCGCCTTTTGATATTCGCCCTGGTAAATATAAATATCAGCCATATTCTGGGTGGTTTGTGCCACACCAATTTCATCGCCAAGCTTACGATCCATATCTGCCGACCGTTCGTAAAACCTGAGCGCTTCGGGGTATTTGCCGGTTTCCTGGGCAATAAGCCCCAGGTTGTTGTAACAGGCAGAAATGCCTTTCATATCGCCTATGCGCACAAAACCTGCCAGGGCTTCCTTATAACAATATTTTGCAGAGTCGTTATTCCCAACAAAAAACCAACTGATTCCCTGGTTCTTAAGGGCGAGAGCCTGGCCGGCTGTATATGTTAATTCCGATGATGTTTTGTAGGCCAGCCTGGCATATTCCAGTGATTTTAACCGGTCGGTATTGCGGTATGCCAGCGAAACCTGGTTTAATAAATCGGCTTTTTCACGACCGGTTGATTTCTGCATTTTCCCGACAAGTACCTGTACTTCGTCCTGGGCTATGGCAGCAGCCGGACGGCCAAAGGCCATTACTGCAACCAGCAGGCTGAAACGTATTACTTTAATTAAGCGTTTGGAGTTTAGCATTATTAATCGGTTGTGAAGTAGTATTTTATTTTGTTGAATAATTCCTCGTGAATAAGCGGAATGTCCTTCAGCTGGTTCACAGAAGTATATTTACGAAGCATTATCCGTTGGTCGACAATGGCTTTGGCGGTGTAATAATCGAGGTAAGGGTGTTTTTTCAGTTCATCGGTTCTAACCGTATTTAAATTAATACGCTTTATGCCTGCCGGGTTTGCCTCGCAATAGTCCATAATCTTGTCGAGCCGGTCCTGGTCGAACCCATACACCTCAAGCAATTGCGTTTTGCTGTAAAACCCACCCAGAAGGTTACGGTATTTCATGATCCGTTTTGCAAACGAAGGTCCGATACCATAAAGCGATAGCAACGTAACTGAATCAGCGGTATTCAGATCAACCATAAGCCGTTTTTTCACTTCCTTCACTTCAGGTTTCTTTTCGGCGTATTCGTTCTTTTGCTCAGGGATTGAAATATACGGTTCCAGCACCTGGTATTCCGATGGCGTAATGCAGAACATGCGTTTGAAATCTTCTTTTTTATAGAATTTCCCACCAGCTGCTTCATATTTTTTTATCACTTTAATCTGCCAGTCTTTAAGCCCCATTTTGCTCCATTGTTCGGATGGAAGCTGGTTCGGATTGAATGGGAAAGGCGTGAGTTTGTTTTCGGCAACCGAGCGATCCATCTGCTGAAAATCGAGCAATCGCGCTTCGATGGCCGAGTCGTTGGCATTTTTCAGGCTTGCCTCAAATTGCAGTATATCATCGGCAAACCGCTTAAAATCTTCGTGATGATCAGCTGAAGGATATTTCTTCAGATAAGGAAAAACAGCCGCCAAAATGATGAGCGCCAATACAACGAGTATCCCGTTGCGTTCGCCCTTGTTAAAATTCAAATAATTTTTAATATTCTCTAACATAAATAGTTCATGTTAAATTTAATATTCAGATTGCCAAAGGATAGTACAAAGAAAACCGGGAACGAGGTAAATAGTACGCCAAACTTTATCCAGTATAACGCGTGAATGCAGGCTTATCAGAAAACCAATTGCTGGCCGAAATTAAAATGCTGACAAGTAAATATTTGCCGTATCCATATCAACACCGGTAACTCAAACAGCTGGAATCTGGCGCTGATAAGTTACCAGGGTAAGTTTACCTGCGCCATTTCTGCCAAATATAATATACGGGAACTCCAAGTATCACAATAATAAAACCAGGCCAGGTATAATTGGGTTTGTAAATAAGCAAAACGAACATAACCAGCGAAGCAGCAGCCATGTACAAGATGGGTATAAGCGGATAGCCAAACGTTTTATAAGGCCTTTCGGCATCGGGCATTTTGCGGCGAAGCACGAAAATTCCGGCAATGGTAAGCACATAAAATATCAGTACTGCAAATACCACGTAGTCGAGCAGGTTGGAGTAGGTACCGCTCAGGCATAGCAACGAAGCCCAGACCGCCTGTACTTTAAGCCCGGCTGCAGGTACTGCAAACCGGTTAAGTTTACCTGCACTTTTAAAAAACAGGTCATCCTTTGCCATGGCATAATAAACCCTGGCTCCTGAAAGAATTAATCCATTATTACAGCCAAAGGTTGAAATCACCACAAAAGCCGCCATCATCATCGCGGCCATGTTTCCAAACAGTCCAAACATAGATGCTGATCCGAGCCTGTCGTTCGCAGCAAATTGAATTCCCTTTTCGAATACACTTTCACCGCCGGCTGTCCCCCTGAGTGGCAAAGCATTAAGATACACAAAATTAGCCAGGATATACAATACTGTAACCAGGGCAACGCCGGCAACCAGGCTTAACGGGATATTCCGTTTGGCATTTTTAACTTCGCCGGCTGCAAAAGTTATGTTGTTCCAGGCATCCGACGAAAACAACGATCCAACCATGGCAACACCCACCGCTGCTACCAGGGCCCAGCCGCTCAGTGCGGTACCATCAAGAGCTACAGGTTGCCAGAAATAACTTTTGTTCACCGCAACAGCATCGGCATTGCCTGCAAAAAACAGCCCCAGAACAATAAAGCCGATAAGCAGGGCAACTTTGAGAAATGTAAAAATATTCTGGACCCATTTGCCGCTTTGTATCCCCAACAGGTTATTAAAAGTTAAAAGCACAATGGTAAAAATAGCCAGCAGGTGAACCGTATTAATTTTCAAAAATCCAAGATTGAGCAGTACATTGCCCTCCGAAAACCAGGGCACCAGCACCCCTGCAAATTTTGCAAAAGCCATGGCTACGGCAGCAATGGTTCCCGTTTGAATCACGGTAAAGAAAGTCCAGCCATACAGGAAACCTGCCAGTGGATTAAAAGCCTCGCGGATGTAAACATACTGCCCGCCGGCCCGGGGCATCATCGATGCCAGTTCGCCATAGCTGAGGGCAGCAAAAATGGTCATCAGGCCGGTAATTACCCACACAATAAGCATCCAGCCCGGGGCACCTACATTACGGGCAATATCGGCACTCACAATAAAAATCCCCGAACCGATCATCGATCCGGCTACCAGCGCGGTTGAATCGACGAATCCGAGACTTTTTTTAAATCCTGAAGCTTCGTTTGCCATAGCGAAAGGGCCTAATTATCTGAATAGGAATCGGGTTCGTCCTTCTTTTTGGTAACTAGCACCCTGATAAAGAAATAAAGTGTAAGGCCGGTAATAATAGCCTCGGCAGTAATCATAAAAATAAGTGCCTGTGTTCCCATATAAATCTTTAAGTTTTAAAATTACATTAAGCGCTTCAATTAAGCAAATTTAAAAGTCCAACCTTAAATCCGGTTTTCGCGTAAGCGTTTCCGGTATGCAAAATATACCGTTGCCCCAATTAAAACGAATATGAGCGTAAGCAGGAAGCGGGAGATATCAACAAAAAATACTTTGTTCACAACACTTCCGGTAAAAAGTACATCGCCTTTTTTAACATAGTCACCGGGTTTAACAACCAGTTGATTCTTTGCCTTGAATTCAAAATCAGACGAAGCTTTTACTGCTGCCGCGGTATCGCTTACCCTCACATAGTTGCGGTTGCGAAGTGTGTACACTGAATCAACTACGCCTGAGCGCTCCGAATAAAATGCCTGTGTAAAATATTTATGATTCGGGCCCACATTGTTGTGCAACATCTGCCCCAAAATACTTTCGTGATGCAATTGCCAGCCCCTGAAACTGATTTTACTCCAGTCGTCGTTAACCGGGCGTATGGCAGAACCAAAAAACACGGCGATAAGCATAAGCGGGGTTACATATTTCAGGATGAACTTATACACGTTCGGAATCCTGATATCGGCGCCAGCCGTAAGCTCGGCCCAACCTTTTTTTAACCCGAAAACCCAGGAAAACAATATAATTTCGAGCATCGCAAAAACCACCAGCGAAACGGTTCCTGCCCAATAATCATACTCATCGAAAACTCCTTCCTGGAAAAACAATACCGTAGGCAACCCAAGTACCAGCACCGCAACCCCAAAAGCTGCGGCAGCAGAGCCACGCCGCCACTTAAATTCGTCCATCAAAAACGACATGCAAGGCGTACCCATAGCCAGGGAACTGGTAATACCGGCAAAAAACAGCAGGCCAAAAAACGAAACACCTGCCAGTACCGAAAGTATGGGTCCCCATTGTTCGAAAAGGAATGGCATGACCCGGAAACCAAGTCCCAGGCCTCCAAGCTGGGTGAGTTCAACCACCTTGTCGAGGCCAAAATAGCCAATTGCAATCGGAATAATGATTGCACTTCCCAACACAACTTCCACAAATTCGTTCATCCATCCGGCCGACATGGAGTTAAGTACAATATCATCTTTCTTTTTAACATAGGACGCATAGCACTGCACTGAGCCCTGCCCCAGCGAAAGCGTGAAAAATATCTGCCCGGCTGCAGCAAGCCAAACTTTGGGGTTTAAAAGTGAATCGTATTGCGGGGTCCATAAAAAGTTCAGTCCAACCACGCCATCAAACAATGCGCCTTCGTGGCCTGCTTTGAGAGTGATACCACGCACCGCCAGGAAAATTCCAAACAATATAAGCAGCGGCATCATGATTTTGGCTGCTTTTTCTACCCCGCCACTCAGCCCTTTGCTAAGTATCCAAACATTGATGGCAAGACAAAAAACATAAAATACTACCGCTTCGTAAGGTATACCGGTTGTAGTGGTGGAAATATCAAGGTAATTGGTAAAAAAATCGGCAACCCCGTGCTGGCTGAGCCCGTTAAAGGTGCCTATGGCCGAATGCATGGTATAGGATAAGGTCCAGCTTTCGATATAACAGTAATAGGCTGCAATGGAAAGATTTGAAAATATCCCGAAAACCCCGATGTACTTCCATATCCAGCGATTATCCATTTTGTGAAACGCAAAAGGCGTGGTATGGTGACCAAATTGTCCGCCGAAACGCCCGGTAGTCCATTCGACAAATAAAAGAGGAATGCCCATCAGCAGGAAACAGATCAGGTAAGGAATAATAAATGCCCCACCACCATTTTGCACCGCCTGCATAGGGAAACGAAGAAAATTACCAAGTCCGACCGCATTACCTGCCATTGCCAGAATTAATCCCACCCGTGATCCCCATGCTTCGTTGTTTGTAGCCATATTTTAGTGTGTAGTTAGTTTTAGGTTCATTCGTACGTTAATGGTCGCAAGTTACAATGAAATCATTAAACAATATCAATGCGTTTAGCTGCTAAAAGCAAATTTACACCAATATTTCATGTTCTTTTCAGTAATTCGTTGCCAATCCGGCAATTCAGGCACTTTTTGGCATCACAATACTGTGTTTTCAATTCTAACAAAGCCTGGGTGTTCGCGGCATTGCTTGCATCCATACCCAGTTTTGTCCACTTACTGATAATTGAATTTGATTCGCCTTTAAGCTGCACCAACAGATCAATAGGCCTTTCAGTGATTGCTGCATCGCTCCGGCGCCTGCCATAGGCAAGCAATATGGGGGCCACCAGGTTAATGATCAGCAAATCAATTGCCGAAGCACCCAACGATTTACGTTTAAAAGCCGAAGGTTTATCGAATGTATAATGGGTATTCCAGTATTCGGAAGCATGGGCGCCAAAAAGTTTCTGATATGTGGTAACATCCGTTGACAAAAACAGCTGGCTGATAATAACCGACGAATGGTGAATGATAGCCGCAAACTGGGCAAGCCTCAGGGTAGGGAAATTGCCCGGATGCAGCCTCATGAAACGCCAGAGATGGGCATCAATGGGCGTAAGGTCAAATTTCTTTTTCAGAAATTCGTATTCCATTTTCAGCTTTTGAGGATATTCATCGGTAAATGTATTTTCGAGCATTCCGGCCTGCCCGAAAACCATGGCTTCGACCTGGAATAAATTATCAGC